>CAZUTR010000143.1:0-5087 GCA_964623545.1 uncultured Pirellulales bacterium
GTTTCGTACCCTCTTGCTCTTTCCCTGATTGTCTCTTTCGTTCCCTCGCGGTCCCGCACACCTAACAACACGAGCTCCGCCCGCGCGCCCTCGGTTCCACCGGCGCCGGCCGTCTGCACGTGAATAGTCCCGATATCGAACAATCTTTGCAAAGGCCCCTGTGTTAAATCAACATTCGTAATCTTGGTAAAAGGGACAGTCACATTTTTCTTCCAGAATACACCCTTGGCCATCTTTATACAATCGGAGTCAATTACATATTGCAGACTCCTGTAGAAAGCCGGTATCCAGAGCAGAATAAGTCCCATGAGCACCAGCCACGCAATTAATAACAACACCCATAACAACTTGGGAATTTCAAACGCAGGTATATAGAGGAATAGGCCGAGCAGCACCGCCAAGCCGATGACAAACGGCACAGACCAGCCGATGAGCCACAATTTCATTTGCGCCTTCTCCGGTCGAAATTCTATACTCTCCATTTTTATCTCCTTACTATTTTTCTATACCTTTTTTTCTGATTTTAAGCGACATTAAGCGATTTTTTGGCCAAGCTCATAGGCTTTATCCAGGACATCATTGCTTTTGAGAACATCGCCTTTTTCACCTACGCCGGGCGCCAGGATTTGCCCGGCGAGTTTCATTTGCAGGTAATCAAATGACTTCTCGAAAAATTGTACCACAAGGTCGGCTGTTTTCGGATTATCCTCTTCGAAAGGAATTGCGATTACCGCTGATTTGCCTTTTATCTTCTCTCTGTTTTCGGGACAATTAAAATATACGAATCGGTCGATAAAGCACTTGAGCAGCGCCGTCGGCCCGTACCAGTAAACCGGTGTGCCGAAAATAATAACATCGCTCTCTTCAATCTTCGGGTAAATATCGCACATATCATCATTTTTGCTGCAGCATTTGCTCGCCCAGCAATGATGACAGCCGTCACATTCCTTTATTTTCAAGTCGGACAAATACAGCTTTTCTATCTGCGCATCGTTACTAACCGCGCCTTCGATTATCTTGGATACGAGTATGTCCGTATTGCCGCCTTTGCGTGGACTGCCGATTACCGCAAGGATTTTTTTCATTGCGCTCATTCCAACATCTTAATTACTATTTCTTTGACTTGTTCACCGGCATTATTTGCAGCTAATGGCTCGGTGAGCTCAACAAGCTCACGGCTTACCCGAAACAGTTTGCTTTTGTCGGCCAACAGATTTTCAATAACCTCGGCAATCGGCTCGGTCGAAGCGAAGTAAGGCATAAATTCCGGAACAAGCTTTTTATCGGCGAGGATATTTACAAGTGAGAGATGCTTTGTTTTTACAAGCCATCGGCCGACCAGGTGCCAGAGAACTTTGCTGGACTGATACATTATCACCATAGGACAGCCGGCTGCTGCGACCTGCAGGGTGGCGCTGCCGCTGGCGACAATCGTAAAATCCACGCTCCTGGCAACGTTGCTGACCGCGCTGATTTTATATTCGCAGGAAAAACCTGCGATTTGTTTATCTTTAAGAATCTTTTCTTTTTCGGTATCGACGGCGACGGTGGTGAAGCGGACGCCCGCGTACTTTTGTTTTATCTTCATTGCGATTCGCTGCATCGGCAGCCAGAGTGAATCAATCTCCGCTGCGCGCGAGCCGGGCATAAGGGCGATGTGTGCTCTGCCTGGTTCGAAGTTGGAATAGCTTTTTTTATTACGTGATAAATCAGGACCCAATTCATCGAGCAGTGGATTGCCTACGAAACTTACATCGATACCTTTTTGACTGAACCAATCCTCTTCGAATGGCAAAATACAGCAGAGCTTGTCGCAGTATTTTTGCAGTTTCTTAATTCGCCATCCGGCCCATGCCCATAACTGCGGGGCGACGTAAAAAACAGTTTTGATACCTGCTTTCTTTGCTGCCTTGGCCACGTGGAAGTTAAAGGCGGGCGAATCGCAGACAATAACCAGGTCAATCTTACTGTTTTTTAGAAAATGTTTGATACGTCTTATCAGTTTCATATAGCGGATGATATGCCTGAAGGCGTTGTATATCATCGCGGCTTTGCCTGCGGTCACTTCGAGCAATTCACAGCCGGCCTCTGCCATTTTAAATCCACCGACACCGATAAATTCAATGTTGTAACTACTTTTTTTCAAAGCAGTTATGAGCCCTGCGCAGTGGGCATCGGCGCTCGGCTCGGCGGCACTTAAAAAGATGCGGTACTTTTTCTCTTCGCCGGACATAGGTGAATAAATAGTAACTGCATTGGCTAAAAACAGCAAACAGTTATTTGAACAGGCACAAGACTCAAGACACAGGAATCGAGGTCGAAGGCGCAATCAAATGCCTTGGATTTTCCATCCTAAACGCTGTACGCTTTACGCTGTATGCTGCACGCTATTATCGAACCATGAGCAGCGAAAATGCTTGACATTACCTGCCGATTTTGCTATAATATATTATTCACCGGAGGAGAGTATTACAGCTGCAAAAAGCCGAATCCTTTTACGCCCCGGTGAGGAGAGTGTATTATGTTTGAGCAATTCACAGAAGAGTCGCGTAAGGTTATGGCCGCCGCCGTCGCACAGGCGAAGAAATTCGGCCATAGGCATATAGAAACCGAGGACATCCTGCTGAGCATGCTTAGAGAGGACAGCAGCAGGGGTGCAACTATCTTAAAAACACTCGGCGTGGATACGAAGAAATTGGAGGCTGTGGTCGAACAAATTCCCAGAAGTACGCCTAACGGGAGTGAGAAGCTGCCGCCGAACCACAGGGCCAGGCGGGTGATTGAATTTGCAATCAAGGAGGCAAGGGCACACGAACACGAACACATCGGCTCAGGGCATCTGCTGTTGGGTCTTGTCTGCGTAACCGACGGCATCGCATCTATTATCCTTACAAACCTCGGCCTGAACGCCAAAAACGTTCGAAAAAAAATCACCATTAGTGGATGAGTGGTTAGCCCTTTTCCTTAGGTTGGAGGTGGCTGGCGGCAGATTCAATCACGCGCGAATAATATCTGCTATTTTCATCAGGCGGGGTGTAACTGTTAAGAAATATTCAGGCCGTGATTTAGCCGATAGCTATGGACTTATTTCAGCCGGGTCATGTTTAGCTTAGCGATATTTACGATGCTACGTGGTAGCTGAATTCGAGGACCTTTGGCTTGACCAGTTTGCGATAGTCCGCCATGCTCATCTTAATTGCTTTTTCGTGCGTACCCGCCTGGAACAAAATGTGTTCGTCATCTTCGAGCGCCTTGTCTATAATTGTGGGCAGGTCATACAGGTTGCCGAACGGAGGCTCGGCTCCCAGCTCACAGTCGCTGAACAGCTTGCCGATTTCGGTCTCCTGGGCCAATTCGACGGATTTCGCCTTGAGCTGTTTTTTGAGCGCAGCCAAGTCGATTTTGTGAGCCGCTGAAAGAACACACATTAAATACTGGCCGTCGGCCTTGACTATCACCGGCTTGGCAACGAATTTGCCCGACTCGTGGGCCACCGCGGCCATTTCCTGCGCACTAAATGCCGGCTTGTGCTTGCTAACTACGTATTTCACCTTGGATTTGTCTAAAAATTCCGATACCTGCATATCATACCTCCCAAAAATATTTGTAAACCTTTACCATAAAAACTACTTTTGCCAACATTTAATCCAAAAAAATTCAGCGTGTCAATCGTTTAAATTGGAATTTACGATAATGGAAAGATAATAAAAAAGGCTGTGAGTTTTTTCACAGCCCTTTTATTCACAGCAGAAATGCTGATTTTTCGCTCATGCCCTGCGTTTCCTCAGCAAAGCCAAGCCACCTATGCCAAGCAGGCAAATCGTCGCCGGCTCGGGGATGCAGTTCTCACCTGCCCAGATGTCTGTCACACTTGTCAGCCCCGGCACATAAAACGTCAGGTATACCGATGCCGGCTGAGGAATAATCTCGCCGCTCAATATATATCTCCATGTACCGTCCCCGTTGTTGATTCCGCCCATCGAGCCATTGAATACTGTCTCCGGCTTCGGGTAAGTGTAGAAGCCATCATTTGAACCCGCACGAAACGTCGGAGGATTGACGGGATCAGAGGTCGTTCCCTCAATGTAGATGTAAATTTCCTTGATGAGCTCCGGCTCGTACACATTTTTCAGATTGAGGTAAACAACCCCCGAAGCGAGCGCACCGGCCATAAAGTTGGTGTTGTCTAAGAAATTAGAAGCCCAGTGTGTATCATCATTCGTCGGATTGCCGGTGCCATACGGAATGAGGTCCTCCTCCCACCATGCGTAGGCGTACCATATGCACTCGCTGTTCCACCAATCGGGGGCATCCGGCGGGGGATTAACCACAGGAACAGCCCATGATACGCTTGTTGAAATCAGCATCGTTGCCACTGCACAAATTGTTAATAATCTTTTCATAAATTATCCTCAAATTTTTTAAACAATTAAACGGCACAAACATTAGTCAAAAACTAAATGTTTAGGGGGCAATAAGCCGTGTGGTTCCTCCCTGAGACCTTCTCACCCAGAACTCCTACCATGTCAATACATAATAAACTATACTTAGGGGCAAAAGTAATACAATCTCCTCCCTTGAGATTATTCCTACCCTAATTTCCTATCATATCGATATAGTATTTTATATCACCTGCAAAGTCAAGAGGAAACCCGATGAAAATCAAATTTTGGCTAAAATTACGCGGAAACACGCAGAAACAGGCGATTTTTCGCAAAAACGCGGCTTTAATAAAAGGAACATATTGGTAGCCATACCAGGTAGCGAAAAAATAAAAAAGGCTGTGAAAAAAAATCACAGCATCTTGGCTCAATGATGGTTTTTGTCTTTCGGCGAGTTTATTTTTTGCCGTATTGTGGGATGGGCAGACCGAGTTCCGCTAAGACCTTTTTCATATCTTCCCAGACCCTCCTGCGGTTCTCTTCGGAATAATTCCGCAAAAGATATGCGGTATGGTATGTCGCCATAAGTTTAATCGGCGGCCTTCCGATACCGGCGTAATACTCTTGAAACTCCCCTCGCAGTTGACCGATTGGCTTGTTCGTATCAAGCAGTGTCCTGGCCGCGTGAGCGCCCAGAGCAACAAT
>CAZUTR010000143.1:5187-6755 GCA_964623545.1 uncultured Pirellulales bacterium
ACTGCATTGGTCCGAAGCGAACCAAGCGGACACTTACGGCACTTGTGCACCTCGTCAGCGATTTTCTCGAGCTCCGCTACAACCTGGGGGTCCGGCTCTTCGCTCGCTGATTGGTTTTGGCCGGGATTATCTCCCTTGACTGAAAGACCGCCGCTAAGAAAATTATCCATATCGAGATGCTGCCGTACAACTTTCTTAATATCCGCATCCTTTTCCATTACGGCAGATTTTAACGCAAGAACCAGAGATGAGCAATAAAAAAGGGCGCTTACCCCAACAAACGCCCCTTTCTTAAGTTTTTAATTCTGTTTTTATACAATACCCTGGTCGAGCATTGCGTCTGCTACCTTGACAAAGCCGGCGATATTTGCACCCATCACGAGGTTGCCCGGCTGACCATATTCCTGGGCGGCATCGAAGCACTGTTTATGAATAGCAATCATGATATTGTGCAGTCGCTCGTCCACCTCTTCGCGTGTCCAGGACAATCGAAGTGCGTTTTGTGACATTTCCAGACCCGATGTGGCGACGCCGCCGGCGTTTGCCGCCTTGGCTGGGCCGTAAAGTATCTTCCTTGCAAGGTATTGTTCAATCGCCTCCGGCGTGCTCGGCATATTGGCACCTTCTGCAACCAGTATACAACCGTTACTCAACAGTGTCTTTGCATCATCACCGTCGATTTCGTTTTGAGTTGCGCTTGGAAACGCACAGTCACATTTGATGTTCCAAGGACGCTTGCCTTCATGATACTCGATACCGAATTTCTCGGCATATTCCTTGATTCGTCCACGTCTTATGTTTTTAAGCTTAAGCACAAACGCCAGTTTCTCATCGTCAATGCCTTCGGGATCGTAGATTGTGCCGTTGGAGTCCGACAAACTGACGGCCTTTGCGCCGAGCTGGTTGAGTTTTTCCACTGTGTACTGCGCCACGTTTCCTGACCCGGAGACGGTGCAGACCTTACCCTTGAAGCCGTCGCCGCGGGTCTTAAGCATCTCTTCGGCAAAATAAACGCAGCCATAGCCGGTAGCTTCCGGCCTGATTAACGAGCCTCCCCAATTCAATCCCTTACCGGTCAAAACACCTGTGAACTCATTGCGGAGGCGTTTGTACTGGCCGAACATAAAGCCGATTTCACGTCCCCCCACCCCGATATCGCCGGCAGGAACATCGGTATCCGCACCAACGTGTCTGCACAGCTCTGTCATAAAGCTCTGACAGAAACGCATAACTTCGTTATCGCTTTTGCCTTTTGGGTCGAAGTCTGAACCGCCCTTGCCCCCACCCATCGGCAAAGTAGTAAGGGCGTTCTTAAAGATTTGCTCGAAGCCGAGAAATTTGAGGATACTTGCGTTGACGCTCGGGTGGAATCTCAGCCCTCCTTTGTACGGCCCCAATGCGCTGTTGAACTCGAACCGAAACCCACGGTTGACCTGCACCTTTCCCCTGTCGTCCACCCACGGCACACGGAACATAATCTGCCGTTCCGGCTCAATGACCCTGTCGAGTATCTTCGCCTCGACATATTCGGGGTGCTTATCAATCACGGGTCCCAAACAGTCCAGTAC
>CAZUTR010000144.1:0-6711 GCA_964623545.1 uncultured Pirellulales bacterium
CCAGATCAAACACCTGGTGTTTATGATACACCTTGGTTTGGGCAGGTATGTTATCGGCACAGTGAAGGTGCCTCACTCGTTTTCTTCGATGGACACACCGGGTACATGAAGAAAGAGGATGTTTTAGACGATGATCTTCGACTCTCCCCACATGACCCTACACGCCGTGATCCCGTGCAGCTGTGGGACGTTGAGTATCCATTGGCAAGTTGCAAAGGGGGAGAATGCGCGGGAGAGCCATAGTATTTACAATATTAATCCAAAAATAGTGGTAATAATCAAAGCTAAAGAAAGATTGCTTTGAACAAAACACTGCTACAAAATCTTCAAACTTTTCATTTCTGTCAAAATAAGTCTTTGTATTATAAAATTTTTTGTAATATCAATTCAAAAACCTGTATAATTTTCTACGAATAATTGTCTAAAACTTAGAAAAATGTTGTAGTTTTTGACCCCGGTATTTTAGGAGATGAAATATGGTTGTTGCAAAGGGTCCTCGTTTTTTTGTTCGGAGTATGCAAAGCTGCTTAATAATTACTTCCATACTGTTAATAGAATTTAATTGCATTGTCACCAAGGACTCTTTCGCCGCAACAACGCTGAAAAGCTATTACGCCCATGAAACAGTAGAAGACGAGTACGGTGTAATAGCTCCATGGAGTAAAGGGCAAAACGGACCTTTGGATACACGACTTAGAATTGCGGTTGAAGTACTAAAGCGATATCCCTGGGTGGATAAAAACAAAGCTGTTATGGCGGCGCCGGACTTTGTGTATAACTCTCACTGGAGCATTGAGCCTGACGGTACTATACTGATACCTCCGACAAACGACTGGATGTGTGGAGACCTTTCACAGCGCACATGGAGCATAATAAAAGGATTGACTGCATACTATGCTTACAGTGGCGACCCAATCGCATTTCTTTATATTCCGCTTACCGCAGATTATGTTCTTGATTATGCTCAGACCGATGAAAACCATGACTGGCCGAGGTTTCCAATCGCAACACCAACGCGAGGTAAGGCATATGGAAAATGTGACCCTCGGGCGCGTAACCAGCTTGACCTCTGCGCTACTATCGGCACTGAAATACTTCGAGCATACAAGCTGACCGGCAATCAGAGGTACCTCGAAGCGGCTAAGCACTGGGGTGATGTCTTTGCCGAAAAGTGTAACCTCGACCCTACTATGCCTCCGTGGAATCGCTATACCGACCCTTCGGTTGTGGGCTGGTCGGATGAGCTTACAGGAACCGTGACTATGATACTCGAGTTTCTCGACGAGTTGATTCGGCTCGGCTATACAGGAGAAGACAGAGCAATCGTAAAGGCACGGCAGGCGGGGATTAGATACATCAATAATGAGCTTTTGCCGAATTGGCTTGAAAACGACCACTGGGGCAGAAATTACTGGGACTGGGACAATCCGGTGATGTGCGGGATTGTATCTATGATTGGCGATTATATAATGAAGAACCCTCAGGATTTTCCCAACTGGAAGACAGATTTACGCAACATACTGACTTTAATCTTTAACCGTAATGGAGCTGACCCTGGTTCGCACGGTAACGTTTTCAGCGGCGCATGGGCTTTTCCGGAATCATGCACATGCTGCGGAACGTCACTTTCGTATAATCAATACACCGCAGCACCAACCCTGCTTAGATATGGTGTTCTCGCCAACGATGACCGCATTTTTGAGATTGGCAGAAGAATGATGATAATGGCCACATATGACAGCAATGAAACCGGAGTGGTTTTCGATGGGCTGTTCGGCAAAGCCGTGGCGACAGGTGAATGGTCCAATCTGGCGCATCCCTGGCCTCTCTGTCAGGTAATGGAGGCGCTGGCATGGACCAGCAAGGTTTTAGCTGCCCAACGTGAAAACCATATCCTGAGAAGCAGCTCAGTAGTAAATTATGTTTCCTACGGCAGGAACAAGGTTGAATATTCGACTTTCGATGCGCCGGAAAAAACGATTGATGTTTTGCGGCTTTCATTTAAACCTGTCTCTGTAGCTTCCGACGGCAAACCACTGCCGGAGCTCTCAGAGCTAAGGCAGAACGGCTACAAGCTTGAGGGACTGTCTTGTGGTGATTACATAATCGAAATTCGCCATGACCGTGCTAAGAATCTCATAGTGACAGGCAACGACGACCCACAACAGGAAATTGACGATGATAACCTGAAATTCAAAGGAGACTGGAAAGTTATCAGCGTACCTGAGGCACTGGGCGGCAAGGTTCATGTAACCTCAAAGAAAGATGCTGGTGTAACATACAAATTTCAGGGCAATCAGGTTAGAGTCATTGGAAGTGTTGACCCTGAGGGAGGTATTGCTGATATATATCTTGATGGTGAAAAACAAATGACACTGATAGACTGCTGGAATCCCTCGCCGAGGCACCGTCAACTTCTTTACTATAGGAGTGGTCTACCGAACGAAGACCATGAAATAAGAATTGTGGCCTGCGGTGAAGGAAACTTAATAGCCAAAGACAGTAAAATCTACATCGATGCTATTCAATTCAGTGACGCAACAGCAGAACCTTATTTTGGGCAGGGTTCAGGGCCAACACATACTCAGCGAATGATTTTCGGCTATCCATTAAGGCATGATTATATTGACTCTCAAGGCAACCTGTGGCGGCCGGCTACAGAATGGGTAATCAGGACCGGCTACGGCACTGACGTTGTTGAGAAAAGCTGGTGGACCAAGCGTCGCAGTATGTACATTGGAAACACCAAGGACCCGGAGCTTTACCGATACGGAGTTCACGGACCTGAATTCTGGGCTAATATCACTGTCGGCCCCGGCGAATATTATGTTAAATTGAAATTCGCCGACACACCGCTGCACTGGTTCCTCGAAAAGAATAAAGATGGTGGAAGAATATCCCACACCGTCACTGTCAAGATAAACGACAAAGAAGTAATCTCAAAGATGAATGTGACAAAAGCAGCGCGTGGAATGTTCAGAGCTGTCGATAGAATTATTGAAAATATAAAGCCGGAAAACGGCACCATTGAAGTGTATATTATTGGAGAAGACCAGCAAGGTGCTTCAATCCAGGCGATAGAAGTTGGGCTAATGAGTGATTTAGAGTCCTAAACTTAGCTTATGAATCATATCGAAAGATTCCAGGCAATCTGTCGTGGACAGCAGGCGGATTATACACCAATAATCGGCCTGCCGGGTGCTTCCGGACTGGCTTTCGGCGGTGCCTGGGGACAGGTATATCAAAGATTAATCGATACCGGTATGCCGAAACGGATAAAAGGATGGCATGCTGAAACCGGTTGGGACATCGAAGCCGCCAAAAGCTGGTCGGACTTTTGGGGGACATTAACACCATTGACGGTGGATACATGGCCTTGTGAACCTGCACCAAGCATCAAATTTAATAAGAAAGTGGATGGTGAATATGAGATATTTGAATACCAAACAGGTGCTGTCACCAGACAGTTGATTAATAATGATGAAATGTACGCAATGCCTGAATTTGTTAAATACCATGTCCGGGACAGAGATAGCTGGGAACTTTACAAGAAGCTAAACACGCCGGGCAAAGTCTGGTCATCAGAAAAAATTGGACAGTTCTGCAAAAAATTTGATAACTGTGACCGCCCCTTATTTATACAGCTACTTTCAACATGGGGCAGGTTGCGGGATATCGCCGGAACTGAGCTGGCTTGCACGATGCTCTATGATGAGCCGGAGCTTGCTCATGACATAATTGCATGGCAGAGCGAAATTAGAAGAAAATACCTTTTTCCGCTTGTCGAGCAAATCAAACCTGAAATACTACAGCTTACTGAAGATTGCTGCTATAAAAACGGAATGCTAATTAGTCCTGAACATTTTAAAAAGTTCTGTGCTTCGGTTTACAACGAAATCGCCGATTTAGCAAAGTCAAGTTCATCTGAAATGCTTGTGGTTGATACCGACGGCAAAATAACAGAACTAATCCCTTTACTAATAGACTGTGGTGTTAATGCTGTATATCCCGTGGAAGCAAAGGCGGGCAATGACCTTATCGAGCTGCGCAAAAAGTTTCCGGATTTCATTTTTCTCGGTTGGCTCGAAAAAGAAGTAGTCAACGAAGGCAATGAAGACCTGATTGAAAGTGAAATTATGAATAAAGTACCACCGATGCTTAAAGCGGGCCGATATTTTCCGAATATTGACCATTCACTCCAGCCGATGTGTACTTTCCGGAATCTGTGTAAGTTTATGAAAATTCTACACAGGGTTACCAAAAATCCCGAAGGTCAATTTTATGAGATGATATAAAAGGAGTAAGTTTTGTGAGTTATCTTTTTATATATAAAAATCTTGTGAAATTAAATGTTTTTTGTGTGTTTTTTGTAACTTCATTTCTTATCACCTGCTGTTTCGCTTCCAAACAACACTTTGTCGTTCCTGTAATAGATGGGCCATGGTGGCAGGTGGCGTGCAATCCGGATTTAGGTGCCTATACGAGCGACAAACAGCAACCGGTAGATTTTGCTCTCTGGCAGGCCAAAGACGGCAGTTGGCAGTTGTGGTCCTGTATTCGAAATACAAATTGTGAAGGTCACACAAGACTATTCCACCGATGGGAAGGAAAAAAAATCACTGATACTAATTGGGTGCCAATGGGCGTAGCTATGACCTCCAAGGCCGAGTTCGATGAACCTCCGAATGGTCTTCAGGCCCCTCACGTCGTAAAATTCGAAGGCTTGTACTGGATGGTTTACGGAGACTGGGACGATATCTGTTTGGCGACAAGTGAGAACGGCAAAAATTTCAAACGTCTCTTACAAAAAAACAACTCTGCTGCTGTCTTTACCGAAGGCCCTGAAGTTAATACACGTGATGCCATGCTTCTGTTTACTAAAGATAAATGGTATTGCTACTATACAGCTTGTCCGGGGGGTAAGGGGTATGTTTTCTGCCGTACATCGGACGATTTGAAAAAATGGTCCGACTCAGTAGTTGTAGCTTATGGCGGCTTAGCAGGTAATGGCTGGGCCTCCGCGGAATGTCCCCACATCGTTGAACTTTACCCCGGCCGTTATTATTTGTTCAGGACACAATACTATGGTCCGGGAGCTAAAACAAATCTTTACTACTCCGACAATCCATTTAATTTTGGTGTCGATAATGATTCATTTTATGTCAGAAATTTTCACTTGGCTGCTCCAGAGATTATCAAAGATGGTGAGGATTACTATATTGCCTCTTTAAATCTGAATCTTGATGGCATACGAATCGCCAGATTAAAGTGGAAATGCTTTGACCAGCCGGTTTTTGATTTTAACAGTGAAAAGGTCAGAGCCGAATGGAAAATTATCAGCGGTAATTTACATTACATCTTTACAAGCTCGAAGCGCCTGCCCTTCAATCCACCTGAACAATGGTTCATTGGTACTGCAGAGACACGGCCACGTAAATACGATGAGTCACTGACAGGCGTTATTGAAAGCCCGACATTTTCTATAAGTGCCGATGAATGCGTGGTTTATGTCTCCGGCAGGAATAATGTAAATAAACTTTATGTAGCAATTATAGATGCCGACACTTCAGAAGAAATCGAACGTGTCACCGGCTGTACAAATGTCACGTTAAAGCCCACTTATATTAACTCACCAAAACTCAGAGACAAAAAGTTAAAGATAAGAGTTGTCGACCAGGACACAGACAAATGGGGATACATAAACTTTGGTGGAATCTATATAAGTAGTGACTAATCTTTAGAACTTATATCTATATGCAGCTCTTTGAAAAGTTAATATTTGTGGCATTTATTTGGCATCCACAACACATCTAAAACCGACCGTGCTACAGCGGTCAAGTCCCGGCCAAAACCGAACAAATTTGGCATGATGACCACAGGGCTGCGGTCCGCCTTTGACGTACCAGATACTCCCTTTGGCGTTGAAGTAACTACCACCTCGAATCATTAAAAACCTTGTATGGCCGTCATCGCGACAGCTTTCAGTCAATTCCCATACGTTGCCGGACATATTATAGCAACCATACGGACTTCTGCCCTCGGAATGTGAATTAACAGGCAATGTATGTTTACCGGTTGTGTTACACTTGTTCGGGTCGAATGCATTTCCCCAAGGCCACTTTCGCCCATCAAGACCTTGCGCAGCCAGTTGCCATTCCTCCTCGGTAGGCAATCTCTTTCCCGCCCATTTTGTGTAAGCTCTGGCATCGTCGATGTCAACATACACGACTGGATGTTCCGCCAGCTCTTTCGGCATGTTTCCATTGGGCCAGTGTTTTAGAAAATTCTCGGGACACTTTGGTTTGTATCCGCTGCTGTCAAGAAAACGTTTGTACTGGGAGTTGGTGACTTCGGTCTCGTCGATGAAAAAGGGCTTTATTTCTATGGGCCCGATTTTGTGCTTTATCGGCTCGTGAATAACCCAGGGATATACAGCACCATACGCTAGGCCATACCCGAAACTATCTTCTTTGGTTTTACTTTTTTCTTGGTCGGGGTAACAACCACATTCTCTGCGGATATGTTCGATTTCTAAAGTGACAACTCCTCCCGGAACAAAAACCATTCCATCCGGAGTATTTTCTTTGTCGACGGGAACCGTCTTTGCTTTTTTTTCAGGAAAAAAAAACCGCGTGGAAAAATTACAAAAAAAAGCAGTAACATACAAGTCATCATGTAGCATACGCATTTTAGCCAACAAATTCAGTAATT
>CAZUTR010000145.1:0-6709 GCA_964623545.1 uncultured Pirellulales bacterium
CTGTCGGAGGCGGTGGCTGGGGTGCGGAAAACGTCGGTAACAGAAAGGACACTGCATGGTTTAGTGATAAATTGATTGTTCGAGGCTGCATTACTGAAGCTATGAGGGGAATTGTTGGAACCTTCCCTCCGCTTTGGAATCCGAATCCGGGTAATGGTTATAGCAAACACTATTACTTTGATGAAAGACTTCTTCGCGGCATTTTGCCAGGCTACATCTGGCTAAAAGGAAAATTTATTCCCGCTCCGGACGGCTGGCACGACTATAGACCCGAAAGCGATATATAAGCAATATGCGACGCAATGCGTCGCTTCCAAATAATATTTAGCCCCTTAATTTATTAAGGGATTTTATTTCTAAAGTTCTTTCTTTATTTCCGTGAATATGTGTTCTATTTTTTCCTTGATTATTGGGTGCCTGACTCCACGTCTAATATCCTTTATCTTCTCGTAAAGCTTCTTTCGCACTTGAAAATCACTGTTGTGTCTCAATAAATTTATCTCCATAATTCTGTCCACAATCTGACTCTCGTGAAATTCCCTAAACAAAGAGTTAATCTCCTTCATAGCTGCCTTCTTGTCAAATAATAATCCGTGATAGAATCGGCCAACTCGCTGTTCCGTAAGATGTACCGAAAATATCATTCCTTGGATGTTCCTTTTCAAATCGTTCTTTTCAAGCTGCGCTAGGCATATAGCTAGTGCCCTTCTAACCTCTACATTCTTTTCTTTCTCATATAATTTGAGTAAAGACGTTAGCTCACGCCTAGAAAGCTTCCTGTGGGCGAGAAGGAGCGCTGCTTGTAATTTAACGTACCAGTGCGTTTTCTTTGAACGCAATCTTTTGCGCGCATGTTTAAGTGCTTTGTTCGGGACGCTCCAGAGATAGCGAAGAGCCATCAAGAAATTCGCTTCTTGATAAGGGAAAAGCGGTGTTTTGCTAGTTAATACTCCTGCCAAATACTTAACCACTATCGATCTTTTGTTAGTTGCATATCTAAAGTAACGCACTGCGCTACCAAGAAGCCGTGCATCTGGATTTCGCCGGAGTTGTTTCAGCGTGAGGTTCAATATCCCTTGATCACCCAGATTAGTGTATGCCGTTATCAGGCGTCTGAATGTTCGAAAGTGTTGATCTCGAATAACCTTCCGTCGCCCAGGTAATTTTTTCCTTATCTTATCCAGAGCAGTTTTATAGTATTTGCGCTTCGCATTGGAGAGAGTGCTACTTTTCTGTATCTTCTTTATTATTCCGTTTACTTTCTCCAACTCATCGTTCACTAGTTCAGCCCGGATATCCTCACCTTCCAGAATTAGTGTCTTAGCCCCTTGGATATTTAGGTGAAGTTTTCTTAGTTCGTCGTTCATTAGGAATAAGGCTTCCTTTGCAATTGGCTCTTCCTTTGCCAGCACCTTTACATCATCCATATAACGTAGATACTTCGTATTGCGACTATTAGTAAAAGCAATGAATTTCTTATCTAATGGAAGCAGAAAAAAATTCCCGAGAAAACTACTTATATCGTTTCCTTGCGGCAAACCCCTCCTCACCGTGGATCCATGCACTGAAGGGAATGTCCAATATTCCAAGATTCCTATCAGTAAATTTATTATTTTTGGTTCCTTCGGCAGATGATGCAGCAATTGTTCTTTGAGCAGATCAAGGTTCACGTTTTCAAAATACGCTGAAATGTCGGAAATAACCATGTAATTGTAACCTTGTTCCTCGTATAGGTACCTAGTTTTTTCCACAAAGTTAGGCCAGACACCATACCAAGGTTCAACAATCTCAATGTGTCTCTTAATCGTCCTACTCTTTAGGAAAGGCAGTCTTATTGTTTGGTTGTCCCTGAATATTTCCTTTTTACTTAAGTTCTTTTTAATCCGCCATGAGTAGACATTCTCAGGTAACTTTTTATCTAGTTTAGGCGCTATAAGGAGAGTCATAGCGTAAAGGACAATGTGATCTTCGATCGCTAAAACTGTTCCAGGTCTGACCGACAAACTAGACTTTGGTATGTCAATTACTTGTAGTGGTTTAGGGTAGTAAGTGCCTCGTCGCAAGTTGTCGCTAATCCCCTCCAAATAATCGCCGAGACGAAAGGCAAAGTCCGCAAAGCGCAATGCATCATACATAAAATTATTGCGCGCGTCCTGTCTGGCCAAATGCCAAGCTCGATATAATAACGCCATATCTGTTAGCTGTCTGAAAAGACTGTCGGCCACACTTTTTCCCTTACTTACTTTTGTATTCTGCCCAATCCGCAATTCCAGATGGGTCGCAACTAACAGTCAATATTACAACCAATTGCAAAACCGCCTCCGGCCCAGCAAAATCCATACTATATAATCATTAATCAATCATCAATTGAAAGCCTATCCACTTCAGATGTTGAAAATCACTCTTGAAAAAATCCTCTCTTTTTATATCGGCTCTCTCAAACCCAACATTAACACCAAAAATCCCGTGTTTTCCACGTATATAGCTCTCCTTGTTAAATACCGAAATACACTATGCCTGACTATGCGGTTTCATATGTTTTTCCTTAATGAAGTTAGGTACTGAGGGGCAGGGAAAAAAGAGCGATTAGTTTCTCGCTCCTCTAATGGGCTGGGTCACAAGAGGGTACCCAGCCCATTCTTGTTTTTCCCGCCTAAGTCCCCTTCATCTCATAATAAACCCGCCATGCGCAGCATGGCCTCCTCAATTTTGCATTTTGATCTTTAATTTTTGATATTCCCTCACCTCTAACCCCTAACCCCCATCCCCTAAATACAGCCCCCCTGCCCCTGCATGCCTTAGGCAGGGTGCCTGCCCTGCGTCTTGTGTCTTGAATCTGTCCTCTGTAGTCTGTCGTCTGCTGTCTGTCCTCCGTCCTCTTGTGAACTAAATTCCTGCCAGCCAGTTATCGACAAATACTTCAAGGTCGAACATATCAATATAATCGTCGGCTGGAATACCAATGTCGAAGTCAGGATTGTATCCGGGTTCTCCATCCTCAGTCAGCCAGGCCGATGCGAATATAGAATAGTCGAAAAAGTCCACATCGCAGTCCTCGCCTTCGAAGTCGCCAATATAAGCCCAGCCAAATTCATACGCACCCATATCTACAATCTCGGTGTCGTTGCAATCGCCATCCACAATTCTGTCGCGGCCGGCAAGGTCGTTTACTTCCGAAACGACTGCGTTGTCGCCGGCATCGATACAGGGCGAACCTACCGAAAGCCGCAAGTTATCATCTTCTGTTCCAACGATATCGTCAGGTCCATCAGCATCTGCGAACAATGGGTCGGAATCAATGTCGTTACCTCCGGGACCGCTCCAGCCACCGAAAATATCGCTGTATGATACTGTGATGACAGAGTCGTTGTTGTTCCAGATTTCATCGCCACCATCCCAGAGGATACAGTTAATAACATTAACGGTACTTGGAATTTGGAAGCGAGAATCACAAGCAATTCCGTTACCGTTGTTTGCTGAGTTTCCGCAAAATGTGCAGTTGATGATATCAAGGTTGCAATCATATTCGTTGTATATCCCGCCGCCAGTCCAACCAGCCGAGTTGCCGCTGAATGTGCAGTTGGTTAAGGTCGGTTCCATTCTGTCTTCGTTATACATCCCGCCTCCGAAAACAGCCGAATTTCCGTTGAACGTGCAGTTGATTACTATCGGTTCGCCGTTTTCATAGTTGTACATCCCACCGCCCCACTCAGACGCCGAGTTTGAGCTGAATGTGCAGTTGGTTACCGTCACTTCGCTGTCAAGACAGGTGGCCATCCCGCCGCCGCGACGAGCAGAGTTTGAGCTGAATGTGCAGTTGGTTACCGTCGGGTCGCACTCAAGCAAGTTGGCCATCCCGCCGCCATCATAATCGTCTGCCGAGTTTCCACTGAATATGCAGTTAGTCACCGTCGGGCTGCTATCGCTGAACATCCCGCCGCCGTCATCGTCTGCCGAGTTTACACTGAATGTGCAGTTGCTCACCGTCGGGCTGCTGTGAGCGAGGTTGAACATCCCGCCGCCGTCACCGTATGCCGAGTTGCCGATGAATGTGCAGCCGGTCACCGTCGGGCTGCTGTGGTCGTTGTACATCCCGCCGCCGCGGTTGGCCGAATTTCCGTTGAACGTGCAGTTGGTCACCGTCGGGCTGCCTTCGTCGTTGTACATCCCGCCGCCGCGGGAGTGTGGATAATCACCATTGGCATTTCCAGCTTTTGCAGTAAAGCCGTCCAGCAAGGCCGTTTCGTTAGTGTTACTGCCGGTAACAACGTGGTAGGCATTTTCCTGTCTGTTAGGATGGTCAAGTAAGTCACAAGGGTCCGGGACGGGCACATCGTTGCTATCGAGGTCGCCGCTGAGAATCGTTTCGTAGATATTCGGGTCACGGGCATTGGGGTCTGGTTGACCATAGCCGGCGTAGCCACCATATATAGCTACGCCTTTTAAAAGCTCAAACGTCGCGGTTCGGTTACCTGGAATTTGTCCCCCGCCCTGGTCCGGCTTATAAGTACCCTCAGCCACACGTATCTCATCATTATAGAAGGCCAAAGCCAAGGCATCCTGAAGGTTCTTGAAGGCTTTCACCCAGTTTGTTCCATTGTGAAAAAGCCCCGGCGAATCTTTGTCAACATAGATGGTCTTTCCTGTAACAGTTGAGCACAAATACACCGCCAGAAATACCACCATAGCCAGCCGAAGATTTGTTCTCGAACGCATTTTAAACCTCCTTTTCAGCGCATAAACGCTAAAGAACCGTTTTGTCTCTTAGGGGAAAGCCGAATAAGAAAGCCTTCTCTCATCCTTTTATAATTATATTATAATAATACCCAATTCCCCCACAAATTTCAAGAATTTTTCCGCCTCCTTTAGGCGGCTTTTTAAGTCGATTCTTCTTGGTGGTCCCTCTGCATCCTGATATCCTGTTCGCCTGATTATCTACTCCCTGATACCCTGATTTTCTCATCTCCTCTCCGTGACAACCCAAATCTGTGTAATTTATCCTTCGTAGCTGCTGTAGAATCCTTAATCTTTACTACTTAATCCTTATTACTTTTTCACCATTTTTTACCCAAGTCTCTCAAAATTAACATGCAAAAAACCGCGTCTGCCCCGACGTTTAATTCCGCTCATCGGAATTGACGGGGTCATTTTCTGCTCAAACCTTTCCAAATTAACCATTCACCACTCACCAATTACTTGCAAAAAACTGCGCCTGCCCCGATGTTTAATTCCGCTCATCTGAATTGTCGGGGTCATTTTTACCCAAATCTCTCCAAAACAACGTGCAAAAAAGCACGCATTTTTGCTAAAAAAACATCAATTTCTTGTCATTTTCTGCCAATTTCCGTTCAATTCTGTGCAATTTTTGTAAATTTTTGACAATTTTTACCCCTTTTTTTGACCCAAAAGCGTAATAGTCCTATAATATCTAACTTATCACCTACGCTAACAACCCTATTTTCCAGAATTTCGGTAAAAATCCTCATTTTCCACCCCTTTCCAGACTTTTTTATTCCACTTTTTTCCGTTTTTGAACATTGGAATTTCGGTTACTTGTGCCATAAGTATTTGAATTTGTGTAGCCTGTCCTCCGTAGAAATCTTGTTTCAAAGGATGGAAAATTGGTATTTAGAATTTTCATACAGTTGGTTCCACCGTCGAATACGTCCATTTATTCTTGCATAATCGTACATTGCACTGCATAATTGCCGACACATTTTGAAAGGTATGTTATGAAAATTGCGTATTTTGACTGTTCCGCCGGTGCCGGCGGCGATATGCTCGTTGCTGCGATGCTTGACGCCGGCCTCGATGCTGAATTCCTGAAATCCCAGCTTGCTACATTGGAATTAAAAGCTCTCGATATAAAAATCACCGAAACCAAACGCATAGGCCTGCGTGCCCTTAGTTTCGCACCAGTCATTCCTGAGCAGCACAGCCACCGAAATCTGAATCAAATTACCGAAATCATCAACAATTCCAAAATATCCGAAAAGGCGAAAAAAACAGCCATAACCATTTTCGAACGTCTCGCCCAGGCCGAGGCTGCTGTCCACGGAAAAAATGTAAACGACATCCATTTTCACGAAGTCGGCGCAATCGACTCAATCGTCGATATTGTCTCCGCATCAGTTGGCCTTGATGCTTTGCGTATTGAAAAGGTGTTTTGCTCGTCTTTGAATGTCGGCGGCGGAACAGTAAAATGTTCGCATGGCGTAATGCCCGTTCCTGCACCTGCGACCGCCGAGCTTATAAAAGGTGTGCCAATCGTTGGCGGGCCTAAAGACGTAGAGCTTCTAACGCCAACCGCAGCAGCTATTCTAACTACCGTTGCTGAAAATTTTGGACCCCTGCCGCAAATGAAAATAGAGGCAATCGGCTACGGCGCAGGTACATTAGATGCGAAAGAATTTGCCAACGTGGTTCGATTGCTCATCGGCCAAAGTGCAGAAAGTGATGATGCTAATACCGATTCGGTGTGCCTGCTTGAGACAAATATCGATGATATAAGCGGCGAGCTGGTCGGCTCCGTAATGGAGCAGCTTTTTGAAAATGGTGCTCTGGATGTTTTTACGACGCCGATTTATATGAAATCCAGCAGACCAGCAATTCAACTTTCGGTTATCTGTGAAGTCAAAGATACCCAAAAATTGGAACATATTATCTTCAGTCGGGGGCTGACGTTCGGAATCAGAAGTCAGATTCTGCA
>CAZUTR010000146.1:0-6678 GCA_964623545.1 uncultured Pirellulales bacterium
CGAAGAAGGAGAACTGACACTCAATATGAATACACACTGGCGAAGCAGAGACCTTTACAAGGCGTGGTTTATGAATGTCTATGCCCTTACTGATTTGCAAAGAACAATTGCCGAGAGGATTTCCGCCGAGGTTAGCAGACCTGTAGCGGTGGGAAGGTATGTTGATATAAGCGATTCGCTGCATATATATGGAAGTTACTTTGATGATGTTGCTCGGGAGGTGGAGAAGATGCGGACAGGTCCCTTCACTGAAAGGTCTTGGGAAAGTACTCATCCGGCTTTTGAGAGGATGACTGAGGAAGCGCGGGCGAAACTGGCGCAGGACCCGGACTGGTACGCAAAAGCAAAAGGCTAGAAAGTAGATTTGATTATCAATGGATGGAGAGCGATATTAGGATGGTTTTCATAAGGCGGAAGGAAGTAAAGAGATAACGATTATTATTAACGATAAATGGCAAAGCTATGCGATTGACATGGGCCAATAGGATTACGATACTTCGGATACTGCTGATAATTCCGTTTGTCATTTGCATGTTGAAGATAAACGATGATGCGATTAGTGAGACGCTGCGTATTTTGATGCGTTACTGTGCGTTTTTTATTTTTCTTGTTATGGCCGGAAGCGATGTTTTCGACGGTTTTCTTGCTCGCAGGATTGGACAAACTACCCGGCTGGGCTCATTTCTTGACCCAACGGCGGACAAGCTGCTTATGACCTGTGCGTGTTTGCTTTTGGCCTCCCAGCGTGCAGGCGTTGAGGGTTTTTTGCTTCCGCCAACGGTTGTGGTTTTGATAGTCGGAAAGGACCTTTTTTTACTCATTGGTTTTGTTATCGTTTATTTTATCACTCAACAGATTCGTATAGCTCCGGTGCTGGTTGGGAAAGTAGCCACGGCATTGCAGCTGTCGATGGTGGCGGCGATTCTTATTGCTCCTGAGGTTTCGAAATTTCTTCCAGGCTGGATTTGGTTTTTGAGGGTTTTGTGGTGGTCGGCTGCGGGAACGGCTATCCTGGCAACTCTTATCTATATCTGCAGTGGAAGTCGATATATCGAAGAGTACGAGCAGAATATCAATGGGCGGCGAATAAATTAGCTATAGATTTATTTGCGAAGTTTTCTAATAGCTTTGAGTAAAGCCCGATACAAATCGACACTTGACTTTACCTCTTTATAGAAGTAACCTTATTTTTTACAATGCCGCGTTTTGAGATGGGTGATAAATTGTTTACCGATAGATTATAAGCAGCTATTTAGTCGAATCATCTAATTGAAGAGTGCGTTTGAAGACTAAGTTGATTAATCCGGGATTGCAAGTATCAGAATATGGCTTTTGAGTTTAGTGAAATACAGGATGTTTTGGATGACCTTCGAGCCGGTAGGATGATTGTCTTGGTTGATGCCGAAGACCGTGAGAACGAAGGGGATTTGGTTTGCGCGGCGGAGAAGGTCACGCCTGAGATTATCAACTTTATGACAAAATACGGACGCGGGCTGATATGTTTGCCATTGACGGCGGAGAAGTGTGACTCGTTAGGTTTGTATCCGCAGACAATAGAAAATACCGCGAAGTTTCGCACAGCATTTACAGTTAGTATTGATGCTGCTCAGGGAGTAAGCACAGGAATCAGTGCTGCGGACAGGGCGCGAACTATTCAGGTTGCTATAGTGGACAGCGCAAAGGCCAAAGACCTTGCTCGGCCGGGTCATATATTTCCGCTTCGGGCGAGCGATGGGGGCGTGCTGGTTCGTGCGGGACAGACCGAAGGGGCGGTTGATTTGATGCGGCTCGCAGGTTTGAAGCTGGCCGGAGTTATATGTGAGATTATGAATGAGGACGGCTCAATGGCGAGAGTCCCGGAACTGTCGAGTTTTTGTGAAAAACACAATCTTAGAATAACATCAATAGCCAAACTTATAGAATATCGTTTGCAGCGTGAGAGCCAGATAAAGCGAGTTGAATCTGTGTTTCTTCCCACAGATTATGGCCAGTTTAAGCTGATTGGGTATGAGAGTGTGATGTCGCCTGAGCCCCATCTTGCGTTGTGCAAGGGTGGTGTGGGCGAGCTCGACGAAAATGGAAAAGTGATTGAGCACGATGAGCCGGTTTTGGTCAGAGTTCATTCGGAGTGTATGACGGGGGATTTGTTTCACTCTAAGAGGTGCGAGTGTGGTTATCAGCTGGTGACAGCGATGGAAATGATTGAGAAGCAGGGCAAGGGCGCTCTTATCTATCTGAGGCAGGAGGGAAGAGGAATCGGGCTTACGAATAAACTGCGGGCTTATAAACTCCAGGAACAGGGGCTTGATACGGTTGATGCGAATCTGAAACTGGGATTTATGGCGGACAGGCGGGATTATGGCATTGGTGCGCAGATTTGCCGGGATTTGGGTTTGCGGAAGATACGTATATTGACCAACAATCCCAAGAAGATTAGCCGACTTGAGGTCTATGGAATAAAGATTGTCGAGCAGATACCATTGAGAGCAAAGCCCAGCAAACACAATATTGACTATCTGCGAACTAAAAAGTATCGTCTTGGTCATTTATTTGATGAGGATTTGTAGAAATAACTTTATCATTAAAATTGAGTTTCAGCATGTTCTGATGTTGCTGCAAAATAGCTGCTGAAAAGTTTCTTATGATATGGAAGAAAATATGAAAATAGCTACCTTCTTCCTGCGGTTTTTTATCTTTAGCCTACTTCTAATTACTGTTTCTTGTGAAACACCTCAGTCGACGACTGAACCGCTGCCTGAGTCGAAGGGCGACGTGGAGGTTGCTTTGTATACAGGTTATGGGCCTGAAAAAATCGATATTATGCCGTTAACGGAGTTTGTTGCTTCCCCGGATGCACAGGGCGCTTGGAAGATAAGTGTCTATATAAGTGTGTTGGACTCATTCGGGTGTCAGATGAAATCACCGGGGAAGTTTAGATTTGAATTGTATGAAAAGGTTGAGCGTTCTTCTGAACCGAAGGGCAAAAGGTTAACTATCTGGCCTGACGTTGATTTGAACGATGCGGTTACCAATAATGAACGCTGGCGGGATTTTTTGAGAGCTTATGGGTTTAGCTTAGACTTCGAGCCGAGAGGTTCTGATAGCTTTATATTACAAGTAACGTTGCTTTGCCCGGACGGAAAAAGACTGTCAGATGAGTTCAACCTTAAACACAAAAAATAGCCTTTTAGTGGCCTGATTTTATCGATACCCCTTTTTATCACTCCAAAATCAGCATTTTTAGAAAAAATGGAAAAATCCTATAATTTTCTGGACACCTGTGTCTGAATTCAATATTAAATAAAAAAGTTTAGGTCATACAGGAACAACAGGAGTGACAAGATTTTTTTGTATAAAACTCAACTGCTCGAGAATTCCAGTGTTATAGAGAAAAGATTAAAATGCTGTGTAGCGATGGCTGTAAGCTATTGTTGAATATAATTGATTTAGGTTTTAGAGTATTAGGCCGAAAGGCCTGAGAAAGGAGGTAATGTCATGAACTATGTCAGAGTTACGAAAAGGATTTTAAAACTTTTGATGTGTTCTGGCTTGCTTATTGTTACCGTGCTGGTAGCGACAACCTACAGCAAATCAGAGCAAACACCGGAGTTTTTTTCCGTGGACCCCGTCTCTCCCATTGTTACCGTACATGGAAAGAGTCCGGCGGACATTTTTGACCCGGCCCTTTTTCATGCGAGTGGCCCACCGCCGGAGGGCCTGTGCAGGTCTGCTGCAGACCTTGGCCTCGATGTAGGCGATAATGTTGACGCAATCTCAGTTCCTGAAAAATTCTATTTGGAAGCTGTTGAGACTCACCAACACTGGAAAATGTGGAAAGGTCAATGGTACAATTACTGGACTGGGAATTTCTACTTCTGGTCTGTTGATAGGGACAGCGTCGGTCGTACAGGAGGAGATTTTTTAATCGCCTGCACAGGTGGCGTTCCCAGTACAATGTCTCCGGTACTTGATGAAACAACCACAAACGGCAATTCCGCCTGTGGGGATGTGTTTGTTCAGATATTCGACCAGCAAGGTCCACCACTGCAAACCCGGTTGAACATGTTGTGGTATCAGGAAACCGATCTTGAGGAAACGGGTGGTGCATTTGGTGCAGCTGGCCTTGATGAGCTTGATGCGTTAGAAAGGAACTGTGATGAAGACGACAGATATTTTTTCAGCGTGGACGCACCTACGGCAACAAAGCTGGGCGTTAGTCCGGCGTCGGTTCTTCGTGTAACACCGGGAGGCGGAGACTGGGCTGAGGTTCTTACGCCAGCTGATCTTGGGCTTGAAGCCAACGACGACATTGATGCACTTCAGATTTGGGGAAGCAAGTGGGTGGAACGTGATATGGATAATTTATGGATTGTATTTTCTCTGGCACCAGGTTCTCCCTCGCTTACTGAAGCCGGCACTGGCTTTACATGGTCACCGGCTGATCTCTTCCTGATAAATACGAACTCGATACTATATCCCGGATGGAATAGCGGTGGCGATGTAGCAGGCGCAGATAACCGCTGCTGGATTCACGCCGAGTACCTGTCTCTTGAGCCCGAGGACAATATAGATTCTTTATTCATTGCTCTTTATGACCCCGGAGCGTCCGACCCAAATCCACCGGATCTTACGATAAGTATGGATTTTAATATCAAGCTTAGCTGGACTCCGGGATACTATGCTGATTCACATGATGTGTATCTAGGCACTGATTTCAACGATGTCAATGATGCCAACAATTCGTTGCCGGTGGGTGCGAGCGTATACAAAGGAAATTTTAGTATTAACAGCTATGACCCCTGCAGCCTTGAACAATGCATGGATTACTATTGGCGGGTCGATGAGGTCAATGAGGACGGGCCCGATCCCTGCTTTTGGCCAGGTTATGTCTGGAGCTTCAGGACCAGAGGTCAGCTAATCGGAGACTTTGACTGCAATAACATCGTCAACTTTGCAGATTTATCGTTTATCACGTACAATTGGCTTGCTTCTCATAATGGCATACCTGATGAATGCGAACAGATTCTTCCCGACATTGCTCCGGAGGGCGGCGATGGTATCGTTAACTTTTTGGACTACGCACTGTGGTCACTGCACTGGCTTGAGGTAGCCGAAGACGAATGTCCACTTGACTGCGACATCAACGATGACGGGAAAGCAGATTTAGCGGACCTTATTAGATTGAAGCTTTGTATCGGAACGCCACCAGAAGGTGGTTGTGCAGCAGCCGACCTGAACTGCGATGGTGTTATAGATGATCAAGATGAGAACAAATTTATGGAGGAGTGTTGGATTTTATGAGGCAAATGGTTTCCCATTTTGCATCTTACTGAAAAATGGGGTCCCAGTAGAGTATAGACGTGAGCTTATATTAGTTTTCGAGGCTTATGCTGAAAAGTATAGGCCTCGTTTTTTTATTGATAATTGCTGATTTATGATTCATAATTGGTTTTTACTTGTGATTTTGAATTTTAAATAACGGAGAGAATGATGGCGCATAGATTTATAAATGAGATTCAGCCGGGACAGGCGATAGATGATATTTATATTGTTAAAGAGCCGATTCTGCGGAGCACAGCACGAGGTGATTTGTATATCGCGATGTATCTCTGCGACCGCAGCGGGCAATTGAATGGGCGGATGTGGCAGGCAACGGAAGCGGTCTATAACTCTATTCCCAAACCTGGCTTTGTGCATATACAGGGCAGAAGTGAGCTTTATCAAAATAACCTGCAGATTATTATAAATAATATCAGCATCATCGATGCGGATAAAGTCAATGCTGATGATTTCCTGGCGCGGACCGAGAAAGACACGAAACAGATGTTCGAGGAGGTTAAAAAGATTATCGGACGGATAAAAAATCCACAGTTAAAAACGCTGGTTGAAGAATTTTTGGCTGATACTGAGTTGATGGAAAGATTCTGCACAGCGCCGGGAGGCGTGAAAATGCACCATAGCTATCTTGGTGGCCTGCTGGAGCATACACATAATATGTTGCGAATAGCGGTTGCGATACTGCCGTTGTATCCGAAGGCACAGGCGGATTTGGTTTTAGCCGGCATTTTTCTTCACGATATCGGAAAAACCGAGGAGTATTCCTACGATATGGCCTTTTCATATACCGATTCGGGTCAGCTTTTGGGGCACATCGTTCAAAGCGTGCTTATGTTAAATAAAAAAGCAGATGAGCTTGCATCGAAAGGAAAAGCGCTCGATAAGGAGATTTTGAATAGCATCAGCCATATCATTCTGTCACATCATGGGGAATATGAATTTGGTTCGCCTAAGCTGCCTGCTACAGCAGAGGCCTTTATGGTCTATTATATAGATGACTTGGATGCCAAGATGAACCAGGTAACCGCCGCGATTGAAAACGAGCTGGGCGACTCCAACTGGACTGCATGGAAAAGCGCTCTGCAAACCCGCCTTTACAGGCGGCGCATCGAATAAAATCGCATTTCATAAATTCTAAATAGAATTTCTAATGATATGTAAATGAGTGCACTGAACCGCTATTAAAAAATCCAGCCGGCTCCCTCCCTGCTTAGAAAGCCCGGCTGGATAGTGCCTATACCGCTTTTGAGGCGGCTGCTGTTTGATATTAAAAATATCAGCTATTCTTGAACAGTTTAGCTACGTTTTTATCGGTAGTGTGACAACCGTATGTCACAGTCT
>CAZUTR010000147.1:0-6676 GCA_964623545.1 uncultured Pirellulales bacterium
GGAGTAATAGGGCTAAGGATAAAAGTAAGGAGAATAAATATGTCTGAAAAAAACGTAGCTGTGGCTGTTTTCAACACACACACAGAAGCTGAGGCAGCTGTCAATGAGCTTCAGAAGTCGGGTTTCCCGATAAAGAAGCTTTCCATCGTGGGCAAAGACTACCGTACAGAAGAGCATGTGGTCGGCTACTATAACACAGGTGACCGCATGAAATATTGGGGTAAGCTGGGCGCGTTCTGGGGAGGAATATGGGGGATGTTATTTGGAGCGGCCTTTTTTGCCATTCCAGGGCTTGGGCCCATTCTTGTAGGAGGTCCGCTGGTTAGTTGGATCATTGGAGCGCTGGAAAGTGCTGCTGTCGTCGGTGGTCTCAGTGCCCTTGGTGCAGGATTATATAGTATCGGCATTCCTAAAAACAGCGTGCTGGAATATGAGACTGCAATTAAAGCTGGCAAATACATTGTTATTGCACACGGCACTGAAGATGAGGTCGCCGATGCTAAGGAGATTATGGAGGGAACAGAGGCTGTGGAGTTGGCCGTGCATCATGGATAGTTGCTGGAAAGTCTGTTGGCAATCGAACGGTTAGTGGGAAACAGTTTTTTCCCCTGTAGTTGTGTATTTTAAATAAGTGTTTGTTCATTAAAGAAAGGAAGGTGTATTATGTGTCGAAGAATCTTTTGGTTTGGGATCGCCTTAGTGATTGCCTTGGTTATTTCTGGCGTTGGTTTAAAGGGATATGGGAAATCTGCACAAGCTGCAGAAGCCGCCACATCAACACCGCCAGTAGCACCTGAGGGATATGTTGTAGTCGAGGAGGATGTGTTGACTGTCTTTGTCGATGCACCTGGAGAAAGCTTTCATAAAGCTCGCGAAAGTTTCCTGAAGAAGGATTTTAAAACCTCTGCAGCTGAGATTCGTAAAAGTGCAGCATTTCTAAAATTGCAGGCAGCACGCGCCGCTGGAGAAGGGAAGAAGGGGTTGATGGCATCTATTGACGAACTCGAAAAGCTTGCAAAAGATGTCGAAAGCGGTACTGTTACCTCTGCCACGATGCTTGATCAGGCATTTGCGCAAGCTCACCATGCGCTGGCGCAGCACCACTACCTTAAGGCTATAGAATATAAGGCCAAGGGAGATAGTGTAATGTTTGGCCATGCCCTGAAGGCAGCGGTCATTCATCTCGAGCATGGTTTTGCCTGGGCAGGGCAGAAATTGGAATCAGCAACTGTGGCATTAATCAAAGATGTTGGTCTTGTTTCAGGTAAGTTGATTGAAGGAACCGGCTGGATTTCTAAGGAAATTGGCAAAATTATTGAGGATGTCGGCGCAGAGATTATGAAGCTTGGTAAGATAGTCGAACCCAAAAAGCAATAAGCCACAGTCGAGGCCAGTGAGATCAATCATTTAATTTAAAACTGGAAGTTGTTTGTTATAAGTAAACGTTGGTATCCTGTGAGTCGCAGCAAAACTGTTGACTTACAGGATACTTTTGGGGGATTCTGAAATTGTTGTTAGAGAAGTTGGGAGAACAAGAAATGGCAAAATTGAGTTTAACTGCAGTTGGTCGGACCGCAAAGAAGGCGGTGGTAGGTGCTGTAAAAGGCGCCGGTGATATGGCTGAGTCTGTTGTAGAAGCCGCACGAGATGTGTTATTGGTCTCGGTTGACGGGGTAGCACAGGTTGCTGTTGCATCTGAAAAAGCAATTGGTCAGATTGTAGCTGGCGCAATTGAGGCAGCCAGTGAAACAGGTGAAGATATTTTCATTGCCATTAAGTCTGCTGTTAAAGGCTCGATTAAAGGTGCATCAGAAGTTGGAGCTGATGTAGGCAAGACTGCCGTAGCTGCTGTCGATGGAGCAGTTAAGGCTGCAGGGGAAATCGGGGCCGATACTGCTAAAGCAATTGAGCATGCTACTGCGGGAGCGATTGAGGCTGCCGAAGAGATAGGAAGCGATACGGCTCAGGCTGTGCGGGATGTACTAAAGACAACTGTTAAGGGCAAAGAAACCAAATAATTTCCTGTTCAACTGTAAGTTTGTTAGGCGAAGATAATAAAGTAATTCACCGTCAATTAGATTATAGTATGATTTCACCTTTTATTTTTGCTTGGGTTTTAAGTCTGTGCGTTCCCAGCTTTCACGGATGTTGTCTTAACGCTGAGAATGATGCCAGAGCAAGAAGCTTTCTTTTCTGTTAGCTTTTGCGAAGTGTTGGTCGGCTACCATTACTTTGCCTTGTTGACTGTACAAAGATGGACAGCTTAATAATACCGTTCTGCTCGATATAATGGTATGAAGCTACTTCGGTTATTTCATTTCAGCCTCCCTAATATTATCACAGTTTGAAGATAAATAAGTTTGTCCAGGACGCTTTTTTAGCTAATATATTTTCAGATTGTGTGAAGGTCAATTTATAAGAAACTATTTGTGGATGATTTTTGATGGCAGGAAGAAAAGTGCGTAAGTTTAAGATTGTATTTATTTGCCTTTTACTATTATTGGTACTGTTGATAGCTTTTGCTGTGTTTGTAGTAAAGTTTTATATTGGCCCTGCAATGGTTATGCGGCAGTTTGAGAATTTCACCTCTGTATATTGGGACGGACATGTTAGTGTCGAGAAGGTAAATTTCAGCCTTTTGGGAAATCTATATTTGGAGGAAGTTGCCTTTTTTGGCCCAGCCGGCCGGCAGTGGCTGTGGGCGGATCAGATAAAAGTGGATTTGTCGGATTGGCCGGGTCTGAAACCCGGAACGTCAGAAGTGAAAATTGTTGGCCTTGAAGTTCAGGTATATCGTGATAAAGATAGGGTCACTTTGCCATTGAGAAGGATAGGAACCGATACAAAGACTCGAATTATTAAAGCGAAAAAGCTTCGAAATATTACAATTGAAGATTCTTTAGTAACGCTTTCCGACAGCCTTTCCGGGAACAAGATATTATTTGACGAATTGGATATAAGCGTGGTTAGAAAAAGTAATGTTCAAGGAACCCCGAGTGATATTTATGAATTTTCGTTGAGTCGTGATGTTCCGGATGATTCGAACACAATTTCCGTATCGGGCACTTATAATTTGTCTACATCGGATGCGAATCTTTCTATACAAATAGCAGATGCGGTTAGTATGGAGCAGGCGCCTGTAATTTTTTCATTTTTGAATATCCCTTCCTTTTTTTACCGGGCACAGGGTGATGTAAATATTGATGCAAAAATAAACGGGAATCTACGCGATACTGAGAGCTTATGGCCTAAAGGCATCGTTGTACTAAATAATGGTATCTTTAAGTTTAAGGATGTTGTTGCCAGGCAAGTGAGCGCATCAATAAAACTGGATGGCAGGCGTTTTGACATAGATGGTATTACCGCTGCTTTTTTTGGAGGTCGGCTCGAAGGCTCTTTGTTTATTGAAAAAAAGAAGTCGGAGCCGGCTGAGTTTGCCGGGCAGTTCGTGGCAGACGGCGTTGATATGACTGAATTGACTGCTTCATCAGCAAAACTCCAGAAATTCTCAAAAGGTAAAGGTGCGGCAAGATATAAATTCGGCGTAAAAGCAGGGAATCTGCAGAGTCTTCAGGCGGAAGGTATTGTTTTTTTGGATGATGCTGATTTATGGTCGTTGCCGATTGTGCGTTATATTTTTGACCATGTTGGTTTGCTGGGCGTCGAACCTGTTCGTATGTCTGATGCTGAGGCCTCATTTACTATGGCTGGTCCTGTCGTGACTATGAGCCGGGCACATATATCTAACAGGTTAAGCGCTATTGAGACAGAACCCGGCGGCATAATTAATCTGCAAAGCGGTGACATTGATGTCCATGTTGTAGCTGTGCCTCTTAAAGATGTTAATAGGATTTTACAACGCGTACCTGTCGTAAATCTTTTTTCTAATTTGAAGGACAAAATTATTCGTTTGAGAATCAAAGGCAATTGGTCGCAGCCGCCGGGCAAGCTGATTAAAAAAGAGCCGTTAAAAGATATTAAGGATGGAACAGCTCAGTTTATCGCTAATACCGCAAAAAGCGGTGGCCAGTTTACTGATACTATGGTTAAGACGTTCGGCCTGATTTTCAAAGGTGCCCAAAAGAACAAGGCACCTTAGCAGCACTGACGGTTTTGACATTGTTTTGTAAAGCTGATAAAAGTTTTCTCATCGAAAATTTAATTGTTGGGGAATATTATGTCAACTTTCGCACTTTTTGCAGGTGCTAAGTCAGGCAAAATGGTCTCTAAAGGGCGATTATGAATTAATGCCACTTTCGGAGAAAGCCCCGTAAGCGATAAAAAAGCACAAAAGCAAAGTATAGGCCGTTTTGTCTGTCTTTACATTTCAAAAAATGCGAAACTTAACGAGCCGTAAAAATCGGAAAAAACTGTTGAATTATATCTGTCCATGTCGAAATAACTGTATGCATATCGACCTCCTTGCCTTAATTGTTTTCCCAATAAAGACATTGGCGGGTCGATATACTTTTGTTTATAAACCATTGAAGTCAATCAACTAAAAAGTGCGAGAGTTAACACAAACAATGAATACACTTAATACGAAGGGTATATCCGGCCAAAACCCCCCAAAACCTGATCCGAACTACACAAATAAAAATGCTGTTCAGATTCCTATCACTTCAGTTGCAAAAAAAAACAGCAGACTTAACTCACTCGTCCTGAAAGATGGCAACCTTAAGTTGTCTACAAAAGCCGATCAGTTGCCTGAATTCCTCGTCAAAGCTAATACTGCTGTCCAAAATGGGCAAATTGACCAGGTAAATACTTTACTAAATGAAAAAAACATCGAACTCGTACATAAAATTACAGATAAAGATTCTTCGCGAACTGATGTTGTTTTTGTCCTTGCAATGCTCTTTAAGCAAACCAATAAATTAAGTGAGGCAGAAAAATGGTTCGAAAAAATACTTGAATACGAACAAAATGCTTTTGTACACAATGAACTGGCATATATATATCAATGCCGGGGCTTGATTACCAAGGCAAAACTGCACAGCGAAAAAGCCGTTGAGTTATCTCCCGACCAGCCGGAACTGTTGGCAAACCTTGGTAGAACCCTCATAAAGGTCGGGCAGACCCGGCAGGGGATTAACCTGTTTAGAAACGCCGTCGAGGCCGAACCAAATAATAAACAGCTACATTCTAATTTCTTGTTTTATCTGCATTTCCTGCCCAATCTGGATACTCAAATACTTTTCGAAGAGCACAAACGCTGGGGACAACGTCACGCCCCTGTAATGCTGGCTCGAACTTCTCATAAAAATAAACCTGATCCCCAACGCTCACTTCGTATTGGCTATCTCTCACCTGATTTCGATATGCATCCGGTTACATATTTCTTCGAATCACTTTTGGATGGTCATGATCATCGGGTTGTTGAATTGTATGGATATGGTAATGTCAGAGTACCCAGTAGTATCACAAATCGCCTCGAAAAAAAATTCGACTTTTATCGAAACATTCGCTCAACTGACGATGAAACAACCGCAAATATAATCGAAGCCGATGGGATAGATATTCTCGTTGACCTTGCCGGTCACACTACGGACAATCGCCTCGGCGTCTTTGCTTACAAACCCGCGCCGATCCAGGTTACCTACCTGGGGTATCTCGACACAACCGGAATCGAACAAATAGACTATCTCCTGACAGATTCTTTTGCTAACCCTTCACCATCGCAACAGTTCTATACTGAGACTTTGTTCTATCTGCCTGAAGGCTTTTACTGTTACAGGCCTCCCGAATTTGCCCCTCCTGTAGCACCACCTGCCTTTGAGCAAAATGGACACATTACTTTCGGTGCCTTTGGCAATAACTGCAAATTCAACCCATTTATTGTCGGTCTTTGGGCGCAAATTCTAAGGAAAAGTAGCAACTCACATATCACGCTGAAATTCGGAGGCGGCAACGACCCGGAACTTGCAGAATTTTACTTCCGTCATTTTGAGAAATTCGGTATCGAACGGAACAGAATCCAAATCTCCGGCTGGGACACTTATGGACTCTATCTAAAACAGTATAACAGTATAGACATAACTTTGGATACCTTTCCGAAAAACGGAGGGACGACCACTTGTGAATCCTTGTGGATGGGGATCCCTATAATTTCTTTATTTGGTGATCATCAGGTCTCCCGAACTGGGCTCAGTATACTCAGTCAATTGGATTTGGAAATTTTCGCCGCCCGAACACCGGAAGATTACGTTAACAAGGCCGTCACACTTGCTGAAAATCGACAGGCACTTGTTAAACTTCGTGCTTCAATGCGACAACGTATCAATAAAACCACCCTTGGAAATTCAAAAAGTTTTGCCTGTCAGGTCGAAGCCGCTTATCGAAGAATGTGGCACCGTTGGTGCCAAACACGCGGCATGAATGTTTAACTGTTTCAGTAGTGGGGGCATAACTTACCCGCTGTTAAGTGCAGCTTTTGCCTTAAACTGGGCACTGTGATTACGTCTTTTGTTTTTCATAGATTTGTCTTCACCTATGGTGTGGCTAAGCCACTGAAACTGTTATCGTCTCAGGCGATAAATCCAACTTGATTATGCGGCCAGTTTACTGATACTATGGTTAAGACGTTCGGCCTGATATTCAAAGGTGCTCAAAAGAATAAGGCCCCTTAGCAGTGCTGACAGTCTTGACATGGTTTTATAAAGCTGGTAAAGATTTT
>CAZUTR010000148.1:0-6673 GCA_964623545.1 uncultured Pirellulales bacterium
TTTCTTATACAGATGAGCGGATTCATAAGCTGCTTCGTGATAATCTGTACCGTGCCCCACTTTCCTCCGGGCAGATAAAAGGAGCCGACCCGCGATATTGTCCAAGCATAGAAGGAAAAGTTGTAAGATTTGCCGACAAAAAGCAGCATAGAATCTTCTTAGAGCCGGAAGAGCAGAGCATAAAAACGATTTACTGCAACGGCATATTTACCTCAATGCCTAAAGATGTGCAGGAGCAGATGTTGAGATTGCTGCCGGGTACGGCCAATGCCCGTATTATTTATTATGCCTATGCAGTGGAGTACGACTATTGTCCGCCGGCTCAGATTGACAGCAACCTGGAGACAAAAAGGATAGCTGGCCTTTTTTTGGCTGGCCAGATAAACGGAACAAGCGGATATGAAGAGGCCGCCGGGCAGGGAATTATCGCTGGGATTAACGCAGCCAGAAAATTACAGGGCGCTGAATCAATTATTCTTGGCAGAGACCGGGCATATATTGGCGTTTTGATAGATGATTTGTTAACCAAAGAAATTGATGAGCCTTATCGAATGTTCACATCGCGGGCTGAGTATCGTTTATCTTTAAGGGCCGATAACGCGGATAGAAGATTGACGCAAATCGGCAAAATGGTCGGGCTTGTAGATGAGCAGCGTTGGCTAAAATTCCAAACAAAGCTCAAAAACTATGAAAAACTTAAAAGCTATCTGCAAAACATGTGTTCGGATGGTTTGAGTTTGTGGCAGCAGCTTCGCCAGCCCAGCAATAAATTGGCCGAGACTTTGTCTGATAACCCTGAGATTAAAAGGGCCGGTTTCAGTAAAGATGTTCTTCAGGCGGCAATCTTCGATGCCAAATATGAGGGTTATTTAGAGAAACAGGAGCGCTTGGTGGCGAATTTGCAGTCATTGGAGAAAAAGAAGATTCCTCCGGATTTGGATTATAACCGGATTTTACATCTGCGGACCGAAGCGAAAGAGAAGCTATCGGCCTTCAGACCCGGCACGCTCGGCCAGGCGGGTCGAATAGGTGGTATTACTCCCGCTGATATCACAGTGATACAGATTCACTTGAAGAAATACTGCCAGCAAAGCGCATAATGGCCGTTTGCCGACAGATTGGAAAATCTCACTGGCAATAACGCTAAGTTTTGTATGGCTCAACAATAGGCCCTGCCGAGTTGGGGGAGTGAGAGTACCAGTTAATGAAGTGTCTTTGTGGAGCAAGTTGTTCTGAGTGATGTTCACAGACCGGATGCTCACGTCCTATTTTGCTTCGGGTCCGAAGATTTCGAAAAGTACTCCGGCGAGCTGGTTGGCCGCCTCGCTTACTTCGTTGGATAGAGATTGACCGAGCTGTGTTTGAGCGGGTTGAATGCCAATAAAGTATACATTAACGTCCAGCTCGGAGCGAATCATATCAACAAATATCCGAGGCGAGAGCGTGTGGGTGGATATCACAACGGAATTAAGCTGTTCAGATTCAAAAATTTTTATTGCCCCAGCCGTGCCGCCGAAATCGATGGCATCGATAACAAGCAGATTTTCAGGCCCTTTTTTTATTATCCGCTGGATGTAGTTTTCCGGAACGGTCCCTGCGTCAATAATATCTGCTGAGATTTTCCCCTCGAGCAGCTTACAGACTCTCGGCCCGGCCCCATCGTCTGCTTTTATTTCATTGCCCATTCCGACGATTACCGTTTTCGAGCCGCGAAGGTTATTCAGTTGTTTGAGAAGTTGCTTGTTTTCAGCCATTTGGTAAAAGTTTAAAGGAATAATAGAAAAAAGCAAACAGGCAGTATAACAGGAAAGTTAAATGCGAGTGTTTTTACTGAATTTACGATACTCAAACCTTCAAAACGAATGGCTTAGAGTGTTATGTTTGTCTTATAATTTTATATTCAATTCGCATTTACACTTTGGGCAGAGGATTCGCATAAAATCAGTTGTTTGCACAGTCTTTTCAGGTCGAGGTTGTGGTGCAACGACCTGTGGTTTTTTAGTCAATTCACCGCTTTTTGCTATTAACACTGACGGATTTGTGTAAGCCAGCGGCCCAAGTTTTTCATAAAGCCAGATTAAATGCTTTTTTGTTCCTATTACTTCGCCGCACTTTTCACATAATTGCAGTTCGAATTCGTGATTTTCGACTGTACTTTCTCTGTCCAGGGTAGCTAAATCCCATTGTTGAGACAGTTTTATGCTCTCGCCGGTCGTGCAGTTTTCTTCGCAGTTACCGCAAAAGATGCACGTGTCGTAACGAAGTGTAATTTTTCGAGAAGGCGGCTGGGCTTTGGTATCCTCGCTTTGAGTCAGCGCCTCGGTCGGGCAGACGTTAACGCACGCACCGCAGCCGATGCAGGTATCGGTATCGAATTCGGGCTTACCCCTGTATTTTTCCGGGACCTCGATAGGTTTATAGGGAAACCGCGTTGTAAAGCGAGGTGAAAAGACCGCTGTGACAGCTTCTTTTAATTCTCTTAACTTAGGCAAACGCAATTTAAAGCTCCTATAGATTATCTTGTTTTAATTCATTCGCTTTTGTTGTTCGTGTCTTCACCGTATTTATCAACGACGCTGTTTTCCCAAAGCCTAACGCCGGAGGCGTAGGAGCCTTTGGCTATTGCGTGGGCGGCGGTTGGTGATGTTATCATTATAAACACAGCACAGATTATAGCTTTGGAACCCGTAGGACCAAAACCACTGATAACAGCGACCCCGACTAACAGCAGTATGGTGCCGAGAGTTACACATTTTGTTGAGGCTTGCAGGCGGTTGTAGACATCGGGAAAACGAACAAGTCCTATACAGCCGAATATATCAAATAAGATTCCAATAATTATCAGTATGTATCCGATTATATCACTCATCGAAACTTCTGCCCTCCAGGAATTTCGCCAGTGCTATTGTTCCAATAAAGCTCAAAAGTGCCCAGGCAAGAGCGACGTTGAGATAGAAATCCTTTCCGGTATCGATAGACAGCAGGGCGCAAAAGCCGACAATGACTATACCCAAAATATCGATGGCCACGGTTCTGTCAGGGGCACTGGGGCCGCGACCTATCCGATACAGGCACAAAAAACAGCAGATAAGCAAGCCTATATAAAAAACTGTTATCATAATTACCTCTTTCTATTCAAAAATTCGTTTGAGGAACCATTCAAATCTTTGAGCGATGTATTTGGTTGCCTGCTCAATATCATCGGATTTAACATAAATCCAGTGTATATACAGATAACCGTCATCTGTTAAATCCACCGTTAAGGTACCTGGTGTCAAGGTGATGGAATTTGCCAGTGCGGTTATTCCGGATTCTGTTTTTAGATTTGTTTTTATTTTAACGATACCCGGCTTTATCGGCATCTTCGGATGCAGGGCACGATACACCACATCGAAGTTGGCCTTTATAACGTAATAGAAAAATACCGGCAGATAAACCAGCACCCAGAATATCCGAATCGGTGAGATAAATACGCCGTGTTCTTTAGGCAGTATTTCGTGGAACAGCAGCGCAACAACGGCAGAAGCTATCAGGCCTGCTACCGTAACCTGAATATCGATTTTGCCGTCCGCAAAGGGCCAGGTCAGTGTCATCCAGATAATAAACGCTAAAATAAAGTAAATCAATCGCCTCATATTACACACCTTGCGTTTGTAACATATTAATTATTGTAGCTGAGTACTCGACACCGTCGGTCAATACTTTCACTGCGGGGTCGAGTATGCTTTCTTTCAAAAAGGGTACTAACAACAATCCCATTAGTACACAGAGCAAAGCCAAAAAAATCATCGCAAAAAGCATGGAGCCCTTGGATTCCTTTATTTGTTGAAATTCTTCCGGCAGCTCACCAAGAAAGACATATCGTTGCACTTTCAAATACATAATTAAAGTGCACAAACTTACGAAGACAATTATCGCCGCTACCCAGTAGAACTGCGCCTGGATTACAGCGACGACAAGTATAAGTTTGCTCCAGAATCCACTGAAAGGTGGAATGCCAGCAATGGAAGCTGATGCTACCGTGCAGGTTGTTCGTGTCAATGGCAATTTCTCCGCAAGTCCACCCATCTGTTTTAGGTCTCTTGTTCCTGTTGCCATTTGAACCGAGCCGCTTGTTAAAAACAGCAGTGATTTGTAAACAGCGTGATTGACCAGGTGGAACAGTCCGCCGAGGATAGCAAGTGATGCCCAGGCGGGGCTGCCGCCTTTGGCTATTATTGCGCCGCCCATGCCGATACCGAGAACTACGTAACCAATCTGACTGATGCTTGAGTATGCCATCAGACGCTTCAGGTCCCACTGTCCTATCGCTAGAAAAGCACCACAGACCATACTCAAAATCCCAAGAACCACCAGAAGCCAGCCGACTATGGTCGAGATACCGAATATATTGAAAACCACTCGAGCAATTGCATAGATACCGAGTGCTTTTATCAGCACACCTGAGAGCATCGCCGATATTGGCGCCGGAGCGGAGGGGTGAGCATCGGGAAGCCAGGCGTGGAAAGGCACAAGGGCCGCTTTGAGTCCGAAGCCGACTATGAACAAAGCCAGTGCGAAACACAGGCCAGGATTAAGGCCGCGCTGGGCGATTGCCTTTGAGATGTATGCCATATTCAGCGTGCCGGTGTTTCCATAAACAAGTGCAACGGCAAACAGGACAAATATGGAAGCAATACTGCCCAGGACCATATACTTAAATGACGCCTCAAGTTCTTCTTCCCCGCAGCCGAAGCCGACCAGTGCGTAAGATGCGATTGAAGCAATTTCCAGAAAAACAAAAAGATTAAAGATATCACCCGAGAGTACAACACCGTTCATACCTGCAACCATCAGCATAAACAAGCTCAGGTATTTTGACTTGGCGGTGTATTGCTCCATATATCTGACGCTGAAGAGCATCGCGGCTGCACTAACGACGCTGATAGCCAACAGCAGTAACTCGCTCAAGCCGTCGAGGACGAGATTGATTCCGAGCGGTATGGGCCAGTTGCCTATTTTGTAAACTCTGGATTGGCCGATAGAGACGACCACCAGAACGAGCAGCGAAATAGTCGCCAGGTTCGCAATGAATGTCGCGGCAGATTTTCCTTTTCTACCGAAAATCGGCAGCACGAAAGCCGTTACTAAAGGAATCACAACAAAAACGGGCAGCGGTACAATCATCCTTTTAACCTCCTTATCTCGGTGATATCGAAGGTACCGTATCTTCCGTAAGTTCGAACGCATATCGAAATCATCAGGGCTAATGAACCGAGACTGATAACAATTGCAGTAAGTACGAGCGCCTGCGGCAGGGGGTCAACACAGCTTGCAAGGAAACCTGCAGAGGGCTGCTCTGTGCCCGGGACTAAGTTGGATTTATCGATGATTGGCGCTGCTCCACCGGATACATAGCCGAGCATAATCAAAAAGAGGTTAACGGCGTATTCCATAACCAATATGCCGATTACAATTTTGACCATATTTTTTTTGACTGTCGCACAGTACAGCCCAATCATAAACAGTAAAAAGCATAAAGTATAAAGCATAGAGTTTAGTCCTCTTCAAGATCCGATATATCAAATGTACATTCTTTGCCTTTACAGCAAATCGAGAGCATAAGAATAACGAGAAATAACGATGCTCCGACTTTCACGCCGATGGCGATATTCGACAGCGGTATTGTGCCGGCGCTGATTAGCTCCAGTGCCTTGCCCGGCAGATATTTTTGTTGATATAAGAAGTTGACGAAGAAAGAACCGCCGAGTGCCAGCCCCAGAGTCGCTATTGTGGCAAATGCCAGCGCCCCGACGCAATCGAGTTTTGAAGCCAGCGGCAGAGGAAGATTTTCTTCGGCGGATTTTCTGCCGAAGGCCAGCATAAGAAGTATATATGAAGCTGCTATGATTACACCACCTGCAAAACCGCCGCCCGGTGTGAGGTGACCGAAAAGAGTAATATATATGCCGAATAAAAAGATGAGCACCTTCACCCAGCTGCTGACTGTTTTTACTATTATTGTCATACCTTTCATTTATCGTTGTCCTCCAGTTTCTTTCTGCTTTTCCTGCGAAGTATAACAGTTGCGCCGATAATCGAAGTAAACAGCACTGTCGCTTCGCCGAGAGTGTCATAGGCCCGGAAGTCCAGTATGACTGAAGCGACGAGGTTTGCCGCACCTGTTTTTTCAAGTCCCTGGCTGATATAAGTTTTTGAAGCGGCCTGTGGAACTTGAGTAAAAATGGGTGTTCCAAATTCAGGCAGGGTTTCATCAAAGACGTGTATGCCCGCAAGGAATATAACGAAGATGATAACAACCGAAACGACGACTCCGAAAAATTCCCTGTCACCGCTGATAAAGGTCAGGTCGCGCGAAATTGTCGCGCGAATAAGTATAATCAAACCCAGGACTTCCACGACAATCTGCGTTATAGCGATATCAGGTGCTCGCAGAAACAGAAACATCAAGGAAGCACCGAAGCCAATAGCTCCAATGCAGATTACAGAGCTAAGAAGGTCCTTCGTTTCTACCGCAATGATTGCGGCGATTGTCATGAATATCAGCAAGATATAGAATATATACATGGCTACCTCACCAAATTTTACATACTGCGAACAAAACCACCAGCAATCCCAAAGTTACCCACGTCAAATACATTGGCAGCACACCGCTGTGCAGCCATCGCAGATA
>CAZUTR010000149.1:0-6660 GCA_964623545.1 uncultured Pirellulales bacterium
AAGGCAAAACGAAAGCTCTTTTCATCCGGGTCACCTCTATAATTAATGGCATCATAGAAAAAAAGAGTCTCATTGTGTAGAGCTTTGCCCCGTATATCATATACATAACCTTCAATCACACCTCCCTTGGTAAGAACAACTCTTACACCATCAGTAATTTGCCCTTCTACAACTTCGATATCCTCTTCAATTACATAAGAATAATCAGGATGTGTCACCTTAATGCTTTCTTTTCCCTCACCAAGGTTCTTTAAAATAAACTCACCATCTTTACTGACTGCGGCTCCGTCTTCTGAAACAAAGCTGTCCATAGTTCGTGATTCCGTACCTCTTGCTTTTGAAAACGGAATGATTTTTGCGCCTGAAACAGGCTTGCCTTCTTCGTTCACAACTCTGCCCTTTATAGCTCCGCCTTCTGACAGCTTTACTGTTACAGGATGATTTTCATCAGTATTAATCTCTTCGCTCAGTCCCCAGCAGAATCCCTCGGCGTTTATCTGTACCTGATATATCCCAGGCCCGACGGCTTGAACATTAAAGTTCCCATTCTCATCGTTAAATTCATGCCAGTTAGATTGCTGATTATAGCGAGAGCCGTGCAATGATTTCAACTTAACAACACGCGCCTTAAAATACCTCACCGGCTCTCCAGTATCCGCCCTGACAACCGCTCCACGTAATCTGGGTTTAGCTGAAAATACTAACTCTACTTCAAGGCCTTCGCTCGGCGCCTTGACATCTTCAAGGACTTTCGGCTCAATATCTTGGCCGGAAAATGTCAGCCGGTAAACACCCGGTTCGAGTAAATCGATTATAAACTCATCCATATCACGCCATAGGTCGACATGCCTGGAACCTATCTCACGAGAGTAAGCGCTAATAGATATAAAATCCGCCTCGCCACCTACAACTGTAACCCTTCCGCTTATGGACACCAAAGACCCCGGTGATTTCTGTGGCACAACTACTTCAACTAATTTCTCTTCACCCAAAGGCAAATTGGTCTGTAAGACCCGACTCACCAAATAACCACCTTCTCCCATCGGAACATGAACACCAATACTATAATTACCCGGTACAATATGCTTCAATGTAAAATATCCATTCACGTCAACCGGATAAGCTTCAACAGCGTCAGAGCTATGACGCCAATCGGGTCTTGCGCTGATTTTCAGTCCCTCCGCCGGAACACCATCTTGATATACGGCGTACCCCGATACGTCACTTCCCCTTTTCATTATAATCTCGCCAAACTCAATCACATTAGGGTCTTTCAGTCTTACTAAAATTCCCGCTGGTGCGTAGTCTCTTATTGAACGCCCAAAACGTTCACCCTCTTTCCGTGGAATTCTCACTCGATGTTTCGCCGTTATCAAATAGGGAATATCAGATGGTGCTAATCCTCCTATTACAGCAATACCATTGACGTCTGTCCACACTTCACAGCTTTCATAGGAACTATATCTCTCAACCGATGAACTCGGTTCAAGTTCAGCTTTTTCAATCGGTTCACCGTGCTCATCGGTAACAAGAACCTCAATCATACACGCCGGCTCAAGTTCAAAATGTTTCACCGCCTTTTGACCTTTTTTAAGATAAACAATCGGCTCGTTTTTATAGTCATAAATCCCGATGTATTCTTTAGATGAGATTCCTATCCTATAACCACCGTCCCGCTTGATTTCGTCAAAATGATAAAAACCGTTCGCATCGGTCTTTGTCGTATAGACCCGACTTATAGAAATCTTCAACTCCGCATCACTAACTGGTTCTCCGGTCTGCGCATCCAGAACAAGCCCGCTCAACTCACCTTTAGGAACAAATTCTTCCTTTCGTAATTCGATTTTTTCCACACTATCGATACCTGTCGGCTCTGCACCTTTAAGCCGCGCCTCGATTTCAGCTATCGCCTTCGCAAATGGATTATCTCTCGCATCTCCCGTCCACTGCTCGCTTAACTGTTTCAAAATTTCAACTGTGCTCAAATCACCTATTTGGGCCAAATAGCTTGCCGCCGCAACCTTGCTGTCAAATTCCCCCTTCCTGAGCATTTCTACCAGTCCATCCACGTCACCAGCCGCAAACATCCGCTCGATTTCATGTAATTCCAGCTCAAGCTTTGTTTCAGCCTTCAAATCTAAAGCCGGTTCCTCCCGCTCTGGCTTTTGTTCAATCTCTTCGGTTCCTTGGACCTGTTCCTGCCTTGCAACACCCTCCGGCTGTGTTTCACCCGAATCAATAAATAGCTTAATTCCAATTAAAACAGCTATAACTATCACCGCTGCTGCCGCCAGCTTAATTAGCGACTTGCTCCCGGCATATCTCACGCTTTGTTTCTCCCTGCCCTCTTCTTCAAGGACTTTTAATACACTGTTTTCAATGCGTTCTATTTGTGGTCGCAGTGATTTCGAGTACCTGCCAAGCAATTTATCATCAGCCTGCAAAACCGCCAGATAATTGCTGCACTCCCGGCACCTTTCGATATGTCTCTGCAGCTCATCCAATTTTTCCTTCGGTAACGTTCCATCTATTAAATCCAAAATCAGCTCTCGAATATTTTGGCAATCACCTTCCATTTTAATCCACCTCAAATGCTAACAGCTTATGTAATTCTTTTCTTGCGCGACTTAAACGTTTATGAACAGCCGCTTTACTGATTGAAAGTGTCTCCGCGATTTTTTTACTGTCTCGACCGTCGAAATAATAAAGCAATAAAACCACTCTCGAATCCTCTGAAAGTTTGGATAAAGCATTCTCAAGATTTAAATAATCCTCTGAATCATTTTGACCTGTCAGTCCCTGTCGACCCACAACCCTTCTTTCTCGTCTCCGCCTGCGTATAAAATCGATGCAAAGATTTTTTGCAATCTGACATATCCATGCTCCAAACCGCTCACCATCGCGAAGCTGACCTATATCAGCAAAACCTTTGAGCAGCACCTGCTGAGCCACATCTTCCGCATCGTCTTTGTTGCCAAGCATACCGAGACTAATCGCAAAGATTCGCCCCGAATACGCACTGACAAGCCCTGCATACGCCGATGTATCTCCCCTGCGACAGGACGAAACCAGTTTTGTCTCTACGTCACTTTTCAATTAACACTCCCAATCACAGCTTCTACTATTATGACGAATAAAAGTATAAATCCTGACATATTTTTTCAAAAATTATCTCAAATTCCTCACCCCAACCGCCAAACTGCCGCTGCTTCAGTAAAATCAACGCAACGCTACCAAACGAACCTCTAATGTTCAGGTTAGTGCTAATATCCGTTTTTTCATCTAATCAATAATTATAAGTTTTCTTATTTGACAGCTTTACCTCAATTTAGTTTAATCCACCCCGATATTTGTACAAGAATCCAATGCAAAACACAATCTGGAGACATTGGTATGCCGAAACGCACCCGTTTAAATAAGGTTATGATTATAGGTTCCGGCCCGATTGTAATCGGTCAGGCCTGCGAATTCGATTATTCCGGCACGCAGGCCTGCAAAGCCCTTCGAAAACTGGGCTACAAAATCGTCCTCGTCAATTCAAATCCTGCCACAATTATGACCGACCCCGGCATGGCGGATTCAACTTACATCGAGCCGCTTAATCTGCAAACTTTAACCAAAATCATCGAAGCCGAACGTCCTGATGCACTGCTGCCGAATCTCGGCGGCCAAAGTGGGCTAAATCTTTCTTCACAGCTTGCCACGGCAGGGATTCTGGATAAATACGGAGTCAAAATCATCGGTGTAGAAGTCGACGCCATAAAGCGAGGCGAAGATCGCGGCGCGTTCAAGGAAACAATGAACCGTCTCGGCATCGAAATGCCGAAAAGCGAATTGGCATTCAGTGTCGAAGAAGCGGAAAAAATCGCCGATGAGCTTGGATACCCTGTTATTATCCGTCCCGCCTACACAATGGGTGGAACAGGTGGTGGGGCTGTGTTTAACGTCGAGGAGCTACAAGTTATCGCTGCACGCGGCTTATCTGTAAGTCTGGTAAACCAGATACTCGTCGAAGAATCCGTGCTCGGCTGGGAGGAGCTGGAGCTCGAGGTGGTTCGCGATGCAAAATCCCAGAAGATAACCGTCTGTTTCATTGAAAACGTCGATGCTATGGGCGTACACACCGGTGATTCATACTGCACCGCACCGATGCTAACCATCAACCCCGAACTTCAAAAACGTTTGCAAAAATACTCTTACGATATCGTCGATGCTATTGAGGTCATCGGCGGTACAAATATCCAGTTCGCGCACAATCCTGATACCGGCCGAGTCGTCGTAATCGAAATCAATCCCCGAACTTCACGCTCATCCGCACTTGCCTCAAAGGCAACCGGCTTCCCAATTGCGCTGGTTTCCTCAATGCTCGCGGGAGGCCTTACCCTTGATGATATACCCTATTGGAGGGATGGAACCCTCGACAAATACACACCTTCCGGCGACTATGTTGTGGTCAAGTTTGCCCGATGGGCGTTTGAAAAATTCAGAGGCATCGAGGACAAGCTCGGCACTCAGATGCGGGCGGTCGGCGAAGTGATGAGCATCGGCAAAAACTACAAGGAGGCCTTCTTAAAAGCCATCCGCTCACTCGAAACCGGCCGACACGGACTCGGCTTTGCAAAAAATTTTAATAAACTTTCCCTCGATGAGCTGATGAATATGCTCAATACTGTAACAAGTGAACGGCAATTCGTTATGTACGAAGCGCTTCGTAAGGGAGCGGACATCGATACGCTTTTCGAAAAAACTTACATCAAGCGATGGTTCATTGAGCAGATGAAGCAGCTTGTCGAGCTCGAAGAACAAATTCTCAAATATAAAGGCAAACAACTGCCCGACAAGCTCCTGACACAGGCCAAGGCCGACGGCTTTGCAGATAAATACCTCGCACAGATTCTCGACATATCGGAAGAAAAAATTCGCCGCCAGCGAATCGGCTTAGGTGTCGTTGAGGCCTGGGACGCTGTGCCGGTCAGCGGCGTCGAAAACGCCGCGTATTACTATTCGACCTACAACGCCCCCGATAATGTCAGCGTAACCAAAAACCGCAAGATTATGGTCCTCGGTGGCGGGCCGAACCGCATAGGACAGGGTATCGAATTCGATTACTGCTGCGTCCACGCCGCCTTTGCTCTAAGAGACGAAGGCTTCGAATCGATTATGGTAAACTGTAATCCCGAGACTGTCTCGACCGATTACGATACCTCAAACAAGCTCTATTTCGAGCCGCTCACGGTCGAAGATGTATTAAGTATTTACGAAAAGGAAAAGCCCGAAGGTGTCATTGTTCAGTTCGGAGGCCAGACCCCGCTGAATATTGCAAACGAACTTGAAAAAGCAGGTGTAAAAATAATCGGAACGTCACCGGAGACAATCGACCTCGCCGAGGACCGTGACCGTTTCAGAGCTATGATGGAAAAGCTCAATATCCCTATGTCCGAATCCGGAATGGCCAGCAACCTCAAAGAGGCACTGGCCATCGCCAAGAAAATTGGCTATCCCTTGATGGTCAGACCCTCTTACGTTCTCGGCGGACGCGGCATGGAAATCGTCCACGATGAAGATATGCTCAGACAATACGTAGCTTCAGCGGTAGAAGTTACACCTGACCGACCTATTTTGATTGATAAATTTCTGGAGAACGCCATAGAGGCCGAAGCCGACGCCATTGCCGACGGCACCGACGCCTTTGTTCCCGCAGTAATGGAGCACATTGAGCTGGCCGGTGTTCACTCCGGTGACTCGGCCTGTGTAATACCACCCGTAACAATCCCGCAGAAACATCTCGACACGATTTGCGAATATACCAGAAAGATTGCGACAGAATTGAACGTCGTCGGCCTGATGAATATGCAATATGCAATAGCAAATGACAAGGTTTACGTTCTGGAGGCCAACCCCCGTGCCTCACGTACCGTCCCCCTGGTCTCAAAAGTCTGCGGTATATCGATGGCCCGGCTGGCTACCCAGGTTATGCTTGGAAAAAAACTTTCAGACCTTAACCTGAAGCACAAAAACATACCTCACTTCGGCGTGAAGGAAGCAGTCTTTCCATTTAATATGTTCCCCGAAGTTGACCCTCTGCTCGGCCCGGAGATGCGCTCCACAGGCGAGGTTTTGGGTTTAGCCGACTCGTTTGGTCTGGCTTTCTACAAAGCCCAGGAGGCCACACAGCAACCCCTGCCCAGCCAAGGCACCGTCTTGATAACGGTTGCCGACCCCGACAAAAAGCAGGTCGTGGCGGTCGCGAAGGAATTTGAGAAACTTGGTTTCAAAATCCTTGCTACCGAAGGAACTGGCAATCTCCTGAAAAAAGAAGGCATCAAATCCGAGCACATTCTCAAAATGCACGAGGGCCGTCCCAACATAGTCGATGCAATTAAAAACGGCGAAATCCACCTTATCGTCAACACCCCTGCCGGCAAGCTGAGCAAATATGACGATTCATATATACGAAAGTCGGCAATCAAACACAAAGTACCTTATGTCACTACGACTGCCGCTGCCGCCGCTGCCGCCAAAGGCATCGCCGCTTATCGAAAAAATCCCGGCTCCGTGAAGTCCCTCCAATCCTACCACGCCGGGATAAAATAGTTTTCCTCAGCTTGCTGGGATGATGTTATTTTTTCGACTGACTTGGTGTTAACGCGCAGCGTTAAC
>CAZUTR010000150.1:0-6610 GCA_964623545.1 uncultured Pirellulales bacterium
CTGACCCCTCGATGCCGGGCTGTACATTATTTCGTTTATCACTACAGGGCCGACTTTGGGATAAGCATTGGCCGTTCCCGGCGTATTAGAGTCCATCGACACAAAGTTGAAGTTGTTCGTACTCGATTTGTAATATCGCCCGAAAGACACTCCCGTTTCGGACGCCCCGAAATCCTCCTTCTGGCGGTAGCCCGTCAATACACCGTTTACATCCAACGCTGAGGTCAAACTGACTATCTCTCCATTCTCACTTAACGCAAATGGTTCCAGTTTCCCCGGGTCGCTGCTGGCTTCACCGAAGTTCACATCTTCATAGAAGACTAAATATTCACCCGCACCAAGCACTGTCCCTGCCTCAATCTCATATTTCATCAAATTGCTGTCACTGTCGCTTAGGTACCAGCCGCCGATACTGATGTCTGCACCTGTTGCATTGTACAGCTCTATCCAGTCGGGTGCTTCAGCGTGTGAGTGCGCCAGTACTTCATTAATCACAATATCGCTGGGATTCGGGACTATACCCGAATCATCCCACCCGGGCGAACCGTTGATATATGCGCTTGCTCGCCACGAGTCTTTCTCGCTCCAGTTGTTCATATCCGCGTCTGTCGCATCCACTATCGTCAGCGAATAGCCGTCACCATCGGTAATAGCTCGCCAGTTGTCACTGTAGCGGAAGTTCAAAATCTTTGTGCCAACCGCATCTTCAAGTTCTATCCGCTCACCGTTGTTGGCCAATGAGCCGATGTAATCACCTGCTACCGGTTTTCCTGTGCCGTATTGGGCCTCAAACGCGCTCTGGTCTTTGACAACTAGGATGTATTCGCCTGCACTAAGTTCTCTATCTCCGAACGTAAAGTCGATACCGTTGGTAAAGCTGACCAGATTCAGATTAATTGTCGTCTCTCCGATGTTCTTCAGCTCGATGTATTCTTCATTGGGGTCATTCACGTCGTTTGTATCCTGCGGATGATACATTATCTCCGTAATACGCAAGCTCTCTGCAATTCCGCCAAAACCATAGACCGCCTCAGTAAGAGCACTCCATTCCTCGCTGCTGCCTTTATATATTCGTGCCTTGAGGTCAGTGCTCTTATCAACATTAAAACCTCCCGTATACTCAATCGCACTGGGGCAGATATTTGGCTCAGTAATAATACTGCCGGCAAGGCCTTCTAACTCAACTGATATCAAAAAATCAGTACTGTCTCCAGAATTATTCAAACCGTGGACGGCCAGTATATTGCTTCCGGCCTGAAGAGTGTAGAGATGAGTCGAAATGTCAAAGCTCTCAAAGCCGGAAGAATTGTGACCAGTGGAGGAATAAGAGCTCCACTGTAGGCTGGTCGGTTCGTTTACTTTTTTGACTTCTGTTCCGTTGATATAAGCAACGAAACCATCGTCATAGCTGACCTTCAACACCAAGCCCTCATAGCTCGGCAGCTCACCACCATCAACAGTAAACGGAACGCGAACATAACAGCTGCCGGTGTCGTAGTTGCCGCGCAACTCCGCTTCGACATCGATATCAAACCAGTCGTCATATTCTGAGCCTGTGTCATATCCGACGCCACCTGTGCCGCTCGTCCAGCTTGAATCATCGTATGGCTCATTGCTGCCTCGCCAGCTCGTGCCGATATCACCTGTTGGCACCAGCACCGTCTTGGCTGCATTCTCAGAAACCAATACGGTTGAATCCGGCGTGCTGGCTTCCCCTGGAAGCCGAGGGTCGTTACCGTCAATTGTATAATAGATTGTCCCGGCGCCGTCCGGGTCTGTAATGGTGATTGTGTCACTGTCTGTTACATAGCCGCCGTGCTTATAAGAGTCATTGACGTGGAAAACCGGGGCATCGAAGTCGGGAAAAAGATTCTTATCACGCAAAACATTAATAAGGGCGTAGGAGTTATTGGTATCGTGGATATCAGGGATATAGTTATTGATGACACAGTCTCGCTCCGGTACCCATGAATCCTCGCGTGTGAAGTAATAATCGGGACCATGCGGAGGCATCGGGTAAAAAGTATCATCAGGGTTGTCCGGGTCGCTGGGTATCGGAATGGGGCTTCCATACGGGGTACTCATCTGCGTATCGCCCCAGCGGGCCGACTCGGCGACGATGGCCTTGTCTATCCAGTTGGCTATTTCGAGGTAGCGGTCCTGTGAGCAGGTGACACTCAGGGCTCCACCGTTGAAGTAATGCTTCTGAACGCGGTCGGCAAAGAGAAGGCGGAACTCCGCGCTTTGGCGCATATTCTGGAAAATATCGCCGACTCCGCTGCCGTCGTCTATCTTGGAAGGGGCGCGGCCGTGTTTGTCGAGTACTATCTCCTGGTCCCAGACGAAGAAGCGGAACTTTCCGTCACCGCTGACGGGATTAACGGCGGCAACGCCGTTGTGGCTGGGCCAGTCCTCGGGGTCAGCATAGAAGTGCAGAAGCATATAGTCAGCGAAGTTTTCGACGTCGATGTAGTTTTGAATCTCCTCGTAACCGCTCTGGGTTGAGGGATTGATTTGGTTCGCCACAACATCCCAGAGGGGACCAAGGGGTGCGCCGTAGTACCCGAAGTCCTTGTCAACTTCCCAATCCTCGGGTTCGCCTCCGAAGCGTTCGGCCAAGAAGTCGTCTGCAACAAGCTCTGTGAGGTTAAAGACGCCGAAGTAGAGCCCGTTTACGTAAAGATTCACGAAGTTCCCGTAGCTGGAGGGTTGGCACATGTCACCAAGGCTTTCCTTCATCCAGACGTCACGGATATACATGGAGTCGTTGGGACGGTAGGCGTCCTCCCTCCAGGAGACAAGGCCCCAGGAATCGGTAAAGCTGGCACGAAGAAGCAGCTTATTGAATACTTCCACTGGAGCCTCCGGGAAGAGAGGGTACTCAAGCTTAGCCGGGCCGTACGGGGCGAAGAAGGTCAGCCGTAAGTTATGTTTCTGCATGCGAGAGGGACGACGGCTGGAACCGCCATGATTCTCGATTTTGCAGTCGTACTGGAAATCATCGCCGTCAAGCGGCATGTATTCGATTGAACACTTGTACTCCACGGTTGAGCCGGGATTGGCGTAGAGGCCGCTGGCATCACTGATAAAGTCATCCGGATTCATCGCTATAGAGACAATGGGTAGAACCATCAGCGCATCGTGGACAGAGTATCCCGGCAGAGTGTTGTCGACGACTCGCGGGTCCATCTCGTAGTCGGACGGCACAATCTCGCTAACCTCTGAGTCGTAGCCCCAATCGCTCGGCCAGCCGGGCGGATCAGTCGGCTGCTCGGCAACATCGTTGATGAATAGGTAGGTGTGAGTGTTTACACTACTGGGTTGGTACCCCGCCTTGTACGCTATAGCACGCAAACACGTCGTGGTTGTAATTGGAATTCTCACATCCGGGTTATAAACCGTACCCGTCGTCACACTTGGTTCACTTCCATCCAGCGTATACCGTATACCATCAAAACCATTTGTATCACATTTAAGCTCCACTTCAAAAGGAGTGTCATAATATCCTCGCAGGTGGCTTATATCAACCTCCTCAACAAGGCCTAAGTACCCATCGTTATTGTCCGTTCCAGGAGTTGGAAAAGCCATATAACGCAAATTAGTTGTCGCATCGGGATAACGACCATAGGAAATATCGGAGACCTGCTCGCCAAAGATAATGCCGTCGATCATAGTCTCAGCATCGAGAAACAGACCGATATCCTCGCCGCCTGCACTCAGCTTGAAATCAGCATGCAGCGGCCCATCTTCGGTATCGTCATCTGCCCAGATTACTATGAAATCACCGGCCAAAATGGTTGTCTGAATAGGACTACTATCCGGAATCTGCCATTTCGTTGGCTCATTCAAATCGTCTGTAAGATACATCCCGCCTACATCTATATCTGTATCGCCGAAGTTATATATTTCAACCCAGTCATCGTACTCACCCTGTGGGTCGGAGATGCCGCTTTCGCTGCTGTTCGATGCCATAAACTCGTTGATTGATAGCGCGATGCCCACTTGGCTCCAGTGGTTGGCCAAAACGGCAAAATCAGCAAAGTTAATACCATAGACACCGTCGAAATCCGGACAAAAAGAGGGGTCTGAACAACCGCTGTTAAGCCACTCCTCTGCGAACTCATTAACATCCTCCCAATTGACCTTACAATCGCCATCCAAATCGCCTTCAGGGCACAACGCTGCTATTGATAAACCACGTAAAAACAAAACAAGTAACAGTGTGAACAATAATCTTCTCATTGTCTTGACACTCCAATAGTTAATTTTCCCTATTTTAACATATTTAAACTTTTCAGTCAATCCAAAGAGATTAGAATGTTTTATACATAAACCTAAGTCGAAGCAGCCAAAGAACCTGTCTTTAGCGTAGTCGAAGAAGCGGGAATTTAAAAATATGTATCTCCAGACTTGTCCCTATTGGGATTTATTGCGGGATTGTTTTTGCATTTCACATTCGGTTCCCGCCGCCTACATATAAGACCTGGCCTGTAATCCAATCCGCCTGCACAGACGCCATAAAAATAACCGCATTTGCAATATCCTCCGGCTTACCCAATCTTCTTAATGGATAGGTCTTGGCAAGTTCATCTGCCATCTCAGGCAGCAACCACCCCGTGTTCACAGCACCTGGAGATATTACATTGACGGTAATTCCATACGGGCCTAATTCCACAGCCGCAGCCCGAGCAAAGCTTTCCGCCGCCCACTTGCTGGCATAGTACGAAACAACTTCCGAATACCCGAATGCGCCGTCTGTGCTGATATTTATAACGCGTCCCCACGTGGCCTTCCTCGCGATACAGCGCTTGGCGAATTCAGCCGTCATCAAAGCAACCGCCCTGCTATTCACATCAAAGTGCCCGTCATGAGATTGCGCACTAACCGTCACTTTCGGAAATTGGTCGGCAAACACCGGCTGTTTTTTCAGCTCATCTTCAGGAATAAATGTGTCGCATTTGCAGTGTGCAGCATTATTGACCACAATATCAACAGGGCCAAGCACCTCTTCAGCTTTATCGAAAAGCATCGGAATATTCCCCGGGTCAGCCAAATCAGATTCAAGAGCAAAACATTCCCCGCCCAAATCGCCTATCGCCTTCGTCACCTCATCTGCTGACTTCGTCTGCATCTTGTAATAATAAGCTCGACCGGGCACAGTAGCTTTTTTCGCCTCTTCTTCACTGATATCACCGTAAGCTTCCGCACCGGCACGATAGTAGTGAACTAAAACTTTAGCGCCTTGTTCTGCGAACGCAACCGCTATCGCTACACCCATACCGTGATTGGCACCTGTAACTATTACCACCTTATTTTTTAAACATGTATCTATCATAGTGTTGACCCTTACATTAAAATATCAAAATTTTTGAAAATCAGGACCGTGGCTTTATGCGCAAAATAATAGCCACGGCAAAAACAAGAAGCGGAGAAAGATACTCAATAAAGCAAACGCAGACTCCCTTCCACCGGTCAAAGTGGTTTCAGTACTGCACAAGAATCCCATTCTCCGTCTCTATTACTTCATTACCGCGGCTTCCTTTCTGCTGATATTTTTGTATATCTGAATAATACAACACTATCAGCATTAAGTAAATATTTTTCACAAATAGAATATAATGCAAAAAGCCGAACACTATTCTCACTCGGCCTGTCGTAGAAAATCATTCGCTATCCTTCAGCCATTCGGCATCCAGCCGGTCTTTGTCCCTGCCGGTAGATTGCTTATTCATCACGAGGTCCTGCCGGGAAATAAACGGTATTTTCAATCCCTCAATCTCAACCTCCCGTTTGTTTCGATAGGCCCGTTCAAAATCAACACCGTCTATCCGTGTCAGAATATCAATCCTTCTCGGTGCAACACCAATTTGAAAAACCACCCCTTCTTCATTGAATGTTTCCTCACCAATTTCGTCCAGAGGAGCCCCGAATTCGGCAAGCGATTTATAAACCTTTTTGGAATTTTCAGGCGAAGCAAGAATCCACAGGTCAAAATCTCCTGTCGCCCGCGGATATCCGTACAAAGCCATGGCGTACGCACCGACAACGAGGAATCTGACCTCATTGCCTGATAAGATTTGCAACATTTCTTTGTAATCTTCGTTCAGCATGGCCGGTGTCCTTAAACGACCACAGCTCTTCCGTCAGCTCCCACATCATCGCGACCCTTTCCTGCGCAGAAGCCTCGACATAACCATTATCTACAGGAAAACCTTTAGTCAAAGATGAGATTTTGCGATTTAAACTTCTAATCATAATCCCTATTATATAACAAAATTTTTTACCTGTCAAGACGCGCAAATCTATCCAAAAAGCAAAAGGCCGAGCACCTTCCCACTCGGCCTTCAAAATCCCCATTTTTGCATTTTAATTTTTAATCTTTGATTTTCTTATTGGGCTGCCATCGGCTCACACGGGCTTAGCTTCTGTGTTCGCAATGGCCACAGGCGTTTCCCCGCGGATATACTCACCAGGAAGTTCGTTATATCCGGGTGTTAAACCCGGCTTTATTCAATTATCAATTATCTGTCTTTTGACTTCTCTACGCCTAATCCAGCGCATAAAAAAATCCTGGCGATGACCTACTCTCGCCCCGAAGGACTACCATCGG
>CAZUTR010000151.1:0-6587 GCA_964623545.1 uncultured Pirellulales bacterium
TCCCCTTCTTTTAAGTTAATGACCTTGTTTCTGGTCTTACAATTACTTTATTTCTTTATCCTCAACATCGGCTCAAACCAGCTAGACAAGAGCAGTCTCTTTGCAATGCTATGTTCAATATTAAAGAAAGCGCACCATATTCACACCTGTTATGGTGGCCTTGACGTGGTCATATCTCCCGCATCCTTTCAGTATACGTCGATTTGATAATGCCCAGGTCCTTACTGGGCCTCCATAAATTTAATTATACCCGATGCTATTGGAAAAAAACAAGTATTTTTTTTATCGCAAATTTTGGACGATGGCGGCTAATTATTGTAAGGCCTTAACCTTAAAAGGATTAACGCTATTTCATCCTGGTACTTAATATGCCTTCTCTGCGTATTTTTTCCTTATATTAGCTGGCGGGGAGCGAGTATAGACCTTACTAGTTCTCCGCCGCATTTATCTTCAACACTTTTTACGACGCAGTAGCGCCTGTTTCTAACTATGCTGCTACTCGCCGCCTTCGCATTATCACAACCGTACCTACTGTCAATAATCCCAGCGTCATAACAATCATACCCCATTCAGAGGTTGTTGGTATTTCCGTCGGTATCTGAATGACCGAACTGCCGAAGTTGCACACAGTGTTCCCGTCAGGCAGAACAAGGTACCCTCCTACAAATGCCAGTTCGCTCTGCGTCGGCGCGACGGTGTGGTATGTCAACTCTCGGTCATACACATCCGCTCCACTGAATGTCCAGGTCAAAACCGTTCTTTTTTCTTCTCCATCGCTATTGATCGAGACACTGGCAGGCGGGTCCGAACTGAGGTATGTGAAGTTCCACGGAATGTCCTCCACATACATGATGCTTGCCGGAACTGACGCCTCATTCACGTCAAGCGGAATTGTCGTATCTATCGGTTTCGCACGCTCGATCTTGGACGGCAGTTCCCTGTCCCTCGGAACAGCGTCTAACTTGTTGTCTCCTTCGCAATGTGGCTTTATAGTAACGCTGAATGTGGCATCCACATAAGTATAAGGCGAGCTAATGGTCTGCGGCCCCGGATCAACAAGGACTACGTTCCCATAGCCACATGTACTTCCCATAGGGTCATCGTCATTCGGGCATACGACGTCTTCATCCCATACTTCTGCACCAAACTGCACCTTCCCGTTAAAGAGGTAGATTCCTTTGAACACAAAGGTCTGACATACCATTCCAGCATCGGTGAATATATCTGCGCCGAATACTGTTTTCGTCTTCTGCCTCTTCCACCCGCTGAATTTCTCATAAACCGGGTCGTACCTGGTCGGCCCCACGCTGATTATCACAAAAACATCCGGGTCTGGTGACAAGAAAGGGTCACCTGGACTTGCCTTGACGTGAAATTCATCGATGTGAACGACGACGTCCACCTGTTGTGCCACTGCGCTACCATGGCCCCAGCAGATTACAGTAACCACGCTCATAAACAATACAAGTAATTCTGCCATACTTTTTTTGCCTTGTGAAAGCATCTACTTACCTCCTAAAAACGCACCTACAACTCTGTAGAAAGTGGGTACAGTCACCTATTTTATTTGTCCGTTTTATTCTTTCTTACATTATTTGATATCTTCATTTCAAGGTGCTCTTGGCGTGTTCATATCTCCGACATCCTTTTCGTATATTAAAGATTTGAAAATGTCCAGTTCCTGACTGGACCTCCATTGCTATATAATGTACTCGATACCATCAAAAATAAACAAGTATTTTTTGTTTTTTTTTATCGAGAATTCCAGTTGATAGCTGTCAACTGTTGTAATTCCTTGGTTTTCAAGGGCTTAAAGCCGTCTTATCCTGCCAGCCTGCCTGGCTTGTTTTTCCTTATCACTTTTGACGATTCAATAGCGTCTATATCGAGCTACGCTGTTACTGGTTGCCTTCGCATTATCACAACCACACCGACCGTCAATAATCCCAGCGTCATAACAATCATACCCCATTCGGTAACAGTCGGTATATCGGATTGACATGTCGTCCCGTCGCCCTGATAAACTCCACCAGCCGATTCACAGTCTGCCCATGTCGTTTCCATACACGTGCCATCCGGCATGGCACACGCTCCTTCAGGCAGCGTAGTGATAGGATGGTCGAATATATCAACCAGTGCATTCGGTGAATCTTCGGCGTCCGATAAATCTTCAGCGTCCTGAACTTTGAAATATCCATAAATATGTCCGCCCACGTAGTCACCAGGAGTAGTCAAATTGTAGGCCCAGCTGTCCCCAGGATTCAGATTTGGTTCATTTGGTAGCTCAATAGGAAAAGAGATAGAATTCAGGTCTTCGATTGGAATTGGATCTGTGGTCGCATAGAATTTCAAATCATTTAGAATAAAAGCGTCATTAGCGTCATCGTTTGTGATAGTAATCACGTGTTGGTATTCTCCTTCTCCCACCTGTTCGGGCCAGCCGATAGTCCAGCCAAAGTCGGGGATAGCTTTTATCGCTTCACTGCCTGTCCAATTCAAATCTGCCAGACGTTTTGTGTTCCAATCGGTAAGCCAGAAATAAGCTTCGATCCTGACCCAGGTACCTCTGTTAACATTTCCTGTAGCTGTAACATCCGCCGCATGCTGTCCGTTGTCTGGGTCATCTGTAGGTGGTAGGCCTGACATGTTCTTCACTTGACCATGGGCTGTTGTTGGTTGATTACCTCTTTGGCTGTCTGAATCTGTGTATTTGGATATTTTGACCTTCCAGCCATTCATGTTAATATTATCTTCCTCCTGCCATAGTTTAAAGTGAACGTCCGTGGAAACATCATATTTATTTTGCTTTTTATAGAATACCTCGTGAACTCGCACACCTGTCTGTTCTCCACCCTGTGTTTCAGTATCACCCAACAATTTGTCGGGCACGTTAGCAATGGCGATAACAAAAAGAATACAGATTGCAACCATGGACTTTTTCATTATATTTTCCTCTCGTATAATATGTTCATTGTTTATTAGTTTGCTTGGTTAATCTCGTGGCCAATGTATCAACCGGTACATATGTACATAGTCGATACCTTCTGTATTAGACCAATCTAAACTTTCATGGAGTAAGTATAATAGTTCTGCAAGTTCATCCTGAGTCATAAGCCCCTCGAAGGCCTTCTCACTCGCGGTGTTAGGGTCTCTCAAGATCATAAAGGAAGCAAATGGCTCAGAAATGAAAGTTGTGTCTGTCAGATTGGGGTCTTTGCCCACCTCCTGCACAAACCACATCATCTCGTGTGGTTGCACATCGAATTTCCACATGACCTGAGAGTCGTTGTCATAATTGAACTCATCGTACTGGTATGGCTCAAATCTGGAAATGTCCCATGTTGTATAAGAAGTATCGTGAAAACCCAAGGAAGGAGTCGATTTCGTTTGTTCACCCAGATACGTGATTTTGAATTGATAATAGTGATAGTCGTCCTCCACATAGCTTATGAAATCAGAATATGGTGATATAGGATCTGATTGGGCGAATGAGAGAAACCCTACGGAGATGAAGATAATCACGCAAAACGCAAGCAAAAGGACGTTATGAAGATGGTTCATAGATAAACCTCCTTTTCGCAGTTTTAGCCAGGCAACGAATAAAAACGCCATCCCCAAGAGAATCATGTTCGACGGAGACAGAAGTGGAAGAATGATTTCTGAGCCCCTCTCAGTTTGCTTTGTACCGTCCCCTTCGGCTTCGTCGGCTTCTTTCTCCGGGCAAAACTTTGTATCATCTGGTTTTGTATGATTATCATCGAACTCCTCCTCGGCATCCAACATATTCGTTGAGGGTTCTGTAACTTCTGCTGCTGTAACAGTTACCTGCTCAGCGCCTGTACCATCCTTTTCATATTTCCAGGTAATACATCCCAGCCAGGCTCCGTTATCCTCACAATAGGCACAGGTCTCAAACTCATAAACCCGATTATTTTGACTTGAACTCGGTCTGTCTGTCATTGTTGTTGGTGTGCTTGTAGTTCCATCCACCGAGCCTCCTGTGCCTACGTCTTGAGAATCATCACCATTATAGTTGGAGTCTTTCTCACAGTAAACGTGGTCGATTACCCAGCAGCTCGGCAAATGGTCGTCGTCCCGATAGCCCCAGTTGGGGGTAATCTCCGAGGGCGTCTTAACCGCCCCGTCTTGCTTGGCTTGATAAATTTGCTTCAACCGGATGTCACTGCATACAGTTTCACCCGCCTTGGGATGAAATTCAATCTTGATTGTTGTACCTGTAATGGTCCACTTAAAAGTACCATAGGTACCTTGGAGTTCACCAGCATTCAGTGGTTTCGCTAAGGGTATAGTGAATGCCAAAACGGCAAACACAAAAAAACCGCGTCTTAAAATAGCCCTTATATTCATTATGTACCTCCTTAATTCAAGACAATTTGTTGTTTGATAGAGGAGCGAATTTCTATAGTTAAAAGTTTAGTCTAATCACTATGAGTTTAGAAACTTTTAACAACAGAGTTGCCTCATCTCTTATCGTTGATTTTTAAGCGTTTTGTGGTCTTGGTTTTGTCATATCTCCCGCATCCTTTCAGTATACGTCGATTTGATAATGCCCAGATCCTTACTGAGCCTCCATAAATTTAATTGTACCCGATGCTATTGGAAAAAAACAAGTATTTTTTGTTTTTTTTTATCGAAAATATTAGCCGATGAATGATAAGTACTGTATAGCACTTATTTTCAAGAACTTAAGATTATAAAAGTAACCGAATTGCCGGGTTTTTCCACTTGTATTTGCTCTTCTGTCCTCTGTCTTTTGTCCTACGCTCTCTGTTCTCTTGACTCACATTTACGCTTTACTAACGCTTAATCTCGGAATATAATATTGTTTTTTAATGCGTGTTTTGTTTGAATATGAGCAAAGCTATGGAAAAGATAACGATTTACGACACGACCCTTCGAGATGGCATGCAGACCGAAGGCGTCAGTTTCTCACTCGAAGACAAGCTCTTAATCGCCCGGCGTCTCGACGAGCTTGGCATCGATTATATCGAAGGTGGCTACGCCGCCTCGAATCCTAAGGAAATGCAGTTCTTCTCCGAGGTGTCCAAGATGGGCCTGAAGAATTCGAAGATTGTCGCCTTCGGCAGCACCCGAAGGGCCGACACAAAAGTTTCGGATGACGCCTCTATTAATGCTATCCTTGCCTGCAAAACTTCTACTGTCACACTGGTCGGCAAAAGCTGGGACATGCACGTCAAGACCGTGCTCGGCTGTTCGCTCGATGACAATCTAACTTTATGCGCTGAATCGGTCGAGTTTATAAAAAACAAGGGACTTGAAACCATTTTTGACGCCGAGCATTTTTTCGATGGCTACAGCGAAAATCCTGAGTATGCAATGAAAACTCTGCATGCCGCCGCCGATGCTGGTGCCGATGTGCTTGCCCTTTGCGATACTAACGGTGGCACTTTGCCGGACCAGATTTACGAAATCACCAGGGCCGTCTGCGACGAGTTTAGCTCCGTTGTTGTAGGCATTCACACTCACAATGACTGCGACTGCGCAAATGCCGGCACACTCGCCGCTGTTCGAGCCGGTGCTCGACATGTACAGGGAACAATCAATGGCCTCGGCGAGCGCTGCGGAAATGCAAATCTTTGCACCGTGATTCCAAATCTTGCCTGTAAAATGGGTTTCGATGTCCTAAGCCCGGAAAAAATCAAAACGCTTACAGAAGTATCTCGTTTTATCTTTGAGATTGTAAATCTTTCGCCGGTACCGAATATGCCTTATGTCGGTGAGAGTGCCTTTGCCCACAAGGCCGGCCTGCACGTCGATGCCCTTAGAAAAAACAAGAGCACCTACGAGCACATCGACCCGTCGCTTATCGGCAACGAGCGCCGTTTTTTAATCTCTGAGCTCAGCGGTAAATCGAACATCCTCGCTGAGCTGGAGAAAACCAAAATCGCTGAGGATAAGAACTTGGCTCGCAAAATTCTCAGTCAGGTCCAGGAACTTGAAAATAAGGGCTATCAATTCGAGGCCGCTAATGCCAGCTTCGATTTGCTTGTAAGAAAGATTATGGGCACGTATAAGCCCTCTTTTGAGCTTATAAAGTATTACGTAACCGTTGAAAAGCGCACGTCGGGTGAGATGGTCAATGAGGCAACCATTAAGCTCAAGGTTGGTGACGAGGTTGTGCACGTTGTTGGCGAAGGTGATGGCCCGGTCAACGCCCTTGACGCCGCCCTGCGCAAATCCCTGGAGAATATTTACCCGTCAATCAGGGATATGAGTTTGATTGATTATAAGGTTCGTGTAGTAAACGCCGGTGCCGGCACCGCCGCAAAAGTTCGTGTTGTTATTGAGTCACGCGACAAGGACTCTATTTGGGGCACCGTTGGCGTCTCTGAAAACATCATCGAGGCCTCTTGGCAGGCACTCACCGACTCCGTCGAATACAAACTACAAAAAAACACAAAATAAATTGCTCACTTGTGCCGGGGGTTTTTGTCGTTACCCAAACTTGTCCACGAGCACCTTTCTCTTCGCTTTACTTCGGCGTTTACGCTGTTGTTTCTGTTTACGAATCTTCTCCGCCTTTAATCCCGCAGGACTCTTACTGC
>CAZUTR010000152.1:0-2122 GCA_964623545.1 uncultured Pirellulales bacterium
TGTTCGAGTCTCGAATCGATATTGCCATTAACAGCGTGGATTGAATCCTCGAGGCGTTCGAGCGCCCGGATTCCCGTAAGCTCTTTTTCACTACCCACACCTTCAAGCGTCCATACCCCTGAAATTTTCACCTCTTTGCTCTGAAAAAAAACATCGATGTCTTCAATCCGGAGGAGAATAGGATTGCCGTTCTCCGTGACGGGATAGCGTAACCCTAAAAGAAGGGAGCCGGATTCAAGAAAGGCCGCGCCTTCGATATTAACAGGCCAGTCGCCCACCTTGATTCGTTCCACCCACTTTTTATTCCGATACTTTTGCCTCGTATCATCGATGAGTTGATTTATTTTCGTTTTAACCTGCTCGCGATGTTTATCCAGCGGGATATTGTATTTCTTCAGGGCATTGTTGATTGAACGATGCAGCCGAAATTCATCCAGGCAGACCTCCAATTTCGAAATATTCAGATTCGGCTCGGTAAAGACAGCGGATTCCTTAAAGCGGGCGATAAACTGCCGCCTGTCCCGAAGAACGCCATCCTTCTTTCCAAAGTGCGAGCCGATAATATACACATAGTCATTCTTACGGCAGAGGGCCTCCGAATCGTCAGTTGCTTCGGTAATCCTGTTTTTGACTTTTATCCTCTGTATTTTCCATTTGCCGTCGTTCTTGGTTCGGGCAATGATGGCAATGTTGTCTTCAACTCGCTTTTCATCCAGCACCGTCCAGAACGCCAAATCCCAGCCCTTTTTCTTCAACACGTTTGGGTCGGTAATGGCCAGAAGTGCCGAGCCTTCATTGGCGGTCGCAAAAACCGCGATGTTTTCGCCATTGCTTATGCCGACACCAACGGCCAGAGTCGTTATGATAAATATGACTATTATTTTTGTGCGTGTAATATAAATAATTGCCTCACATTTGTTCCGCGCATTGCCAAAGATGGTTTTGTGCTGTAACAAATTTTGTATTTATGTCAGCTATGTCGCTTAGCTATTCAACTGTATTTTAATTATAGCTCCCAATTCAGAAACCAAGTAGAACTATTTACCATATATCCTAATTGATTGTGATACAAAAGCATCGGTTTTTTGATTGTTTTGTGTTCCGTGTCATTTTTAGCCTGATTCAGCTAATAAATCCCCGGAGGCATATTCAGACTTTCTTATAGTATTTATTTGTTCTTTTCGCTTGACCGGTAATAATTGATTATTGACTATATAGTCTTAAGTTCATAAACTACCAGCCGTTAATGACGATATACGAGATACGAGAATATGGCTGAAAAAATAGTAAAAGTTGGTCTTGTCGGTTTCGGCACCGTTGGTTGCGGTGTCGCCAAGTTGTTATTGGAGAACGCTGATTCCATCGCTGCCAAGACCGGTCTGCGTTTGGAGCTTGCCCGAGTTGTTGATATCGATACCAAATCACCTCGGCCGGTAAAGCTGCCGGGCGGTATCTTAACCGATGACCTTAACTCATTGCTTAATGATGACAGCATTTCAATAGCAGTCGAGCTGGTCGGTGGAACCGATGCGGCCAAGCAAATCCAGATTAAAATGCTGCAGGCGGGAAAGGACGTAGTTACCGCCAATAAGGCGCTTTTTGCTGAACATGGAAATGAACTTTACAGGGTCGCACGACAGAACAAAAGGTGCATTGCTTTCGAAGCAAGCTGCGCGGGCGGCATACCAATTATCTCAGCTATCCGAACCGGCCTGACCGCGAACAATGTCACCGCGATGTACGGCATTGTCAATGGGACCTGCAACTATATCCTTTCGAATATGACCAGTAAGGATGAGGACTTCTCCGAGGCCTTAGCGCAGGCACAGCAGAAAGGTTTTGCCGAAGCTGACCCCACGCTTGATATAAGCGGCGGAGATAGCGCGCACAAGCTCGCCATCCTTGCTGCCATCGCTTTCGGTTATGAAATTACTCTTGATGATATCTTTGTTGAGGGTATCGAATCTATTTCGAAGGATGATATTCGCTACGGCGGAGAAATGGGGTATGTCCTCAAGCTGTTGGCAATAGGGCAAAAGGACAGTGACAACAGGGTCTCGTTGCGTGTGCATCCCTGTTTTATTGCAAAAGACTGCTCACTTGCCAGAGTCAGTGGCTCGTT
>CAZUTR010000152.1:2222-6584 GCA_964623545.1 uncultured Pirellulales bacterium
GGCGTGTTCGCTCAAATCGGCAGAATACTTGCTGAGAACGCCGTGAGTATATCCGGTGTCCTCCAGCACGAGGGACGAGGCCCGGAAAATACCGTACCTGTTGTAATAGCCACTCACCCGACAAAACAGAGCAAAGTGACTGCCGCTGCTAAGGGCCTTGAAGATGTAAATACCATTTGCACAAGACCGGTTTGTATAAGAATTGTCGATATGCCGGAGGACAAGGATTAGTGACCAAGTACGTGATAATAGTTCCTGATGGTGCCGCTGATGAACCGCTCGAACAGCTTGATGGCAAGACCGTGCTCGAAGCAGCCCGGATACCCAACACGGACAGAATAAGTGCCGAGGGCCGGCAAGGCCTTGTTCGAACGGTCCCCGCCGATATGGAGCCGGGTAGTGACGTTGCGCAGATGTCTTTGTTGGGCTATGACCCTCGGCGTTATTACACCGGGAGGGCACCGATAGAGGCCGTCGCGCGAAATATTGAGCTGTCTTCGAATGACTGGGTTTTCAGATGCAATCTGGTTACCATTGCCGATGGAAATATGGCAGACCACAGCGCAGGCCACATCTCCACACAGGAGGCAACCAACCTTATAAAAGAATTGAACGACAGTCTCGGCAGTGACAGGATTCGCTTTTATCCCGGCGTAAGCTACCGTCACCTGGTGGTTTTCAAGGGAATGGATTTTGATGTTAAAACCTATCCGCCGCACGATTGGCTCGGTACAACGACTGAAAAAATCCTGCCGCGCGGCAAAGGCGCTGATATGCTTATTGATATGATGGCTCGCTCGCAGCATTTTTTCGCCAATCACGAGATTAACAAGGTCAGAAAAGACCTCGGCGAAAATCAGGTCAGTTCAATTTGGCTCTGGGGACAGGGCAAAAGGGCGCGATTGGAAAGTTTCAAAAAGCGGTTCGGAGTTGACGGTGCCGCCATCACTGCTGTTGACCTTGTACGAGGTTTGGCGAGGCTGATTGGTTTTGACCTGATACACGTTCCCGGAGCGACGGGCTTCGTTGATACGAATTATCAGGGCAAGGCCGAAGCTGCGATAAAAGCGCTCGAAAAATATGACCTTGTTTTTGTTCACATCGAAGCCCCTGATGAGGCCTCTCACAGCGGAAGTGTCGAGCAGAAGATAAAAGCCGTTGAGCAAATCGACGAACACATAGTCGGCCCTGTCCACAAGGCCGTCGCCGCTTATGATAGCTGGCGGATTCTTGTTTCGCCCGACCATCCAACACCCATTAGAACCTGTGCTCACTGCGACGAGCCGGTCCCGTTTGCTATGGCCGGGACAGAAATCAAGGGCATTGTGAATACAACTTTCAGCGAAGCTAATGCAGCCAAGTCGGGATTCAGAATTGAAAATGGTTATGAGTTGATGGAGTACTTCTTAAAAAGTTAGTTGAAAACTCAGGACTTTGTTTTCAAGAGGGTAACTTATGGCTATTGTTGTACAAAAATTTGGCGGGACTTCGGTTGCTGATGCACCAAAGATTCGACGGGCGACAGAGCGCGTAATTAACGCGGTTAAGAATGGCTACCAGGTTGTAGTTGTCGCTTCTGCTCGAGGTAAGCAGACCGACCAGCTTATCGCCGATGCCTTGGAGCTCAATCCCAATCCACCCGAAAGAGAGATGGACCAGCTTATCAGCACCGGTGAGCAGCAATCGGTTTCACTTTTCGCTATGGCTCTCGACGCTGCCGGTTACGACGCTATCAGCTTCACCGGCGGACAGATTCGAATGATGACCGACAGTGCCCATACAAAAGCTCGAATAAAAAGTATTGATGCCGACCGAATACACAAGCAATTGGACAAGGGCAGGATTGTAATCGTTGCCGGCTTCCAGGGAATAGACGAGCAGGAAGACATAACCACACTCGGCAGGGGCGGCTCTGATACCACCGCTGTTGCTATTGCAGCAGCCATTGGAGCAGAGCAGTGTGAAATTTATACTGATGTTGATGGAATACACACAACCGACCCGAGGATTTTCAAAAATGCAGCGAAAATGAACGAGATAAGCTATGATGAAATGCTCGAGCTCGCGAGTCTCGGAGCAGGAGTAATGCACCCTCGAGCAATAGAATTTGGCAAAAAGTATGATGTCAAAATACATGTTAGAAGCAGTAGTGAAGAAAAAGAGGGAACTATAATTACTCATGAGGTGCCGCAAATGGAAGGTGTAGTCGTTTCAGGAGCAACAGTACAGAAGAATATGGCCAAGATTGGTCTTGTCGGCGTGGATAATAAGCCGGGTAATGCAGCAAAAATATTTTCTCATCTGGCAAAAGCAAAGGTCGTCATCAACGACATAATGCAAACCGAGCTTAGTGAAGATAAGGCTAACGTCTCATTCACAATTAGTGCTTCGGACCTGAACCCCGCCAAACAGGCAGTTGAGAAGATCAAAGCTGAAGTGAATGCAGATAGTGTCTTTGTTCGCGACGATATTGCCGAGATTTCTGTCGTTGGTGTCGGTATGAGAAACCATTATGGCGTCGCCGACTTAATGTTCAGCTCATTGGCGAAGGCTGAGGTAAACATTGACTCGATTACTACGAGTGAAATTCGAATAAGCTGCGTAGTTGACGAAGACCAGGCTGAAAAGGCCTTGCAGGCAGTCTGTGCCGCCTTCGAGCTGGATAAACCCGCCGAGAAACGAGGCGATAAGTAAGCGCGAACAAAACCGACCGCTTGTTGCTAAATGACGTCTAAAGCGAAAAATCGTACTTATGCAATGAGCAGACGCAGGCGAAACACAATACTTTTCGCCTGTTTTGCTTTGACAGCGCTTTTAATTTGTCTCGACCATAGCCCTCTTCGAGACTACTGGCGGCCTCAGCCCAAAACCGAACGGCAGCTAAGCAGCAATGATTTTGAGAAATATCATCAAAAGACTTTTACTGTTGTTAATGTTGTTGACGGTGACACAATCGACATTGCTCTGCCCGATGGAAAATACGAAAATACGAGAATCCGCCTTTGGGGTGTTGATACACCTGAGACCAAAAATCCTAATACGCCCGTGATGTACTACGGCCCAGAGGCCTCCGATTTCGCTAAAGAATTGGTTTTTCAAAAGCAGGTTACTATCTATCTCGAACAGGATTCAACCAGAGGTAAATATGGTCGGTTATTGGCTTACGTGAAAATGCCCGACGGTCGATTCTTAAATGAAATTTTAATCTCAGAAGGTTTCGCCTACGCTGATTTGCGTTTCGGCCATAGTTTCTTTCACAGGTACGTCCAATTAGAAGCTGCCGCGAGAAGTCAGAAAAAAGGTCTTTGGCGGAACGTCACCCGCGACGAGCTGCCCGCCTGGCTCCAGAGAGAAAAACCGAATCTGCTCGCCGAAAAATGATTGTATAACTTATGGTAGTAGATACCTAATGACCGGAAGTGCTTTGAAGAATTCTATTGCCTGTGGGTCTTTTCGTGACGCGCTCCAGACATATTCTCCCAATCCCGCCTGTGCTAGAACATATTTTCCTACAGCGAGTTGTCCGATGGCGATATGTCCGATTGCTAATTGCCCAATCCCGACATACACGGCTATCGCTGCCTGTCCCACTGCCGCAAGCCCCGTTGCAAGCTGACCCAAACCGAATATGATTCCTATTGCTAATTGGCCTATGGCAACCAGTCCCATGGAGACGTGTCCAATAGCGATAATTCCACACGCCAGCCGACCGACGGCTAGAACACCTTTTGCTACTACACGTCTTCCCGTTTCAGGATTTCTGCCGTAAGTGTAGTGAACCAGTGGCAGTGTCCCCCAGCTGGAGTGTGACTTGAACTCGTGGAAACTCGTACCGTTTATATACCCGTACCTCCGCCACGTGCCGAAACTGGTTTCTTCGATTTTATATTCTACTTCTTCAAGTAGTATATTTGGCATTTATTGCCCCTTTACTTTTGTTTCTTCTGCTGGGAGCGAGGTTTTCTCATTGTTTGCTGGGCGGAGCTGGGAGTGTTTCGTAGTAGTGTAAACAGCACTCTTTCCTTATCGGGTTGGGCTAATGTGTCATTTTTCACTGTCTTTATCAGATGAATCCTCGCCGCAGGGCTGAGTCGGCGTTGAGCTATAATTTCATAGGCATCGGCTTTAGCTGGCTCGGAGAATATTTCTTTTACCATATTTATCTCAGCAATGCTCGGGTCAACGACCTTGGGCCTTGCCTTTGGTTTTTGGGGATGCTCTTGCTCGCTGCTAACTGAGGAAGCGCAACCAGCCAGTCCGAAAACCGCCAGCACAAGCCCAATAATCAATAATTTCTTTTTCATAATTTTGCCTCTCGACATACATAATAATTATTCAGGGCGGACAAAACTCATTTTTCAC
>CAZUTR010000153.1:0-6577 GCA_964623545.1 uncultured Pirellulales bacterium
CTCAGACCACAGCATTTTTTTGAGGCCACAGAATGCCAGATTCTTAAATCCTTTCTGGATGAAGAAGTCAGCCCCCATCTTGCCAATTGTTCGTGAGTTCGTCAGAATTGTTGGCTTTGTGGACACCTCTGCATCCCTAATGGCTGAAGCTATGACTGCAGGAATCTCAAGGTCCTTAACAAAATCCACTGCGTAGGGCTCTCTCATGATTACGCCGTCCGAATTTCTGAGATTTTTTTTAAGGTTTGCTAAGAAATCCGTATTTTTGGGCGAACTTTCATAGAAATCCCTCCAAATGTGGTTCAACTGCCAGGGCCCGTAAAGTCTTGCATATCGTGCAATACCGCGCATTAGATTCCTGCCCGGCGTCCCTGACAAATCTATTATTAATGTTACCTTATAAACTCTTGCCACTTCGCACCCTATACAGGACTATATCATCAAAATCAACAGCTTAACAAGATATTCAATCCCACATTTTATACCAACATTAACACCCAAGTAAACGCCCCAAAATGCAAAACAACCGCCATTATGTGCATGCGAATACTCTTATATCGGCAATAAGCCCAAGGTAAATGCCCAAAAATACAAGACAGTTGCTATTAATCGGATGCGATTTTATTGTTTAATCTTCTTTATTACCACACTTGCCGCCCCCGATGGTTCCTTCGAAAATGCACTTAGGGAATGATGTTATCCGAAGATAACGTAAGATACTCTTAGCTTTTTTAGGAGTGTAAAAAAAGAAGTTCTCAAAGAAGAGCGATTTGAAAATCTTTATTAATCTTATCTTGGAGGACTCAATATGAGTAAAAATTGAGAATTCGAATTGGTATCATTTAGCTTAACCAACGCGCCCGGCAGGACTCAAACCTGCAACCTTCGGATTCACCATCCGAAGGTGACAAGGTAAGATCAAAATTAATGCACAATTGATTTAATCAAGTTTCTAATAGAATACCAAATACTATCAACCCTAGAGAATTACCGGTGCATTATTTAAGAAACGAGGCTGAATGAACTCGAATCCTCAACCCTCGGATATACAGTCCAACTCTTCAGTTGCAACTGCTGTGTTTACAAGGTCGCTACATTACACAGAAGCTTATCTATTGCCGTTAAGAGCTCTTTCATTTCATAAGGTTTTGCAAACATCGGACAGTTATTAAAGACAGGATACTTTTCTATTTCATCTTCCGTTAAGGTAAGGGCACTTAAAAAGATAATAGGGATGTCCTGAGTTTCAGGGTCTTTTCTTAGTTTTTCAGCGACTTCTTCTCCAAACATATCCCCAAGAATTCTGTCCAGCACGATGATATTGGGCCGCTCTGATTCTACTAAGGCCAGAGCATTATTGCCGTTGTAGGCTGTAGCAACAGAGTATCCTTCCGCGGTAAATCTTTTCTTGAGCATTCGCCTCAAATCCATATCATCGTCAACAATTAAGATTTTCTTTTTATCCATTTTTAAATCCCCTATTTTTTTATTCCCCGACGTCACACAGATGATGACATGGGAAAGGCCTGTAATTCTTTTGCTTTTTTAGTCGGCTCCTCGCTACCGTAGATAGGCAGAGTGAATGTAAACTTTGAGCCTTTTCCGAACTCCGATTCAACCCATATTTTCCCATCGTGTCGTTCGATGATTTCCTTGGAAATCGCAAGTCCAAGGCCTGTACCACCCGTTTTTCTCTCACCATTTGTAGCCAATTGCTCAAACCGGTCAAATACTCTTGGTAAATCTTTTTCCTTGATACCATGGCCGGTATCAGATACCGAAACCTGAATTGCTCCATTTCTTTTACTCGCCTCAATTGTGATAGTGCCCTTTTCTGTAAACTTCATTGCATTACTAACCAGGTTTGTCAGGACCTGGGTAATTTTATCACTGTCAAACCTGGCTTTGGGCAGATTGTCATTAAGCTTGAGCAAAAGTTCTACGCCTATATTCATCGCAGAAGATGACATCGTGTCATAAACCTCTTTTGCAGTTGTATTTATATCGCCTGATTTCATATTAAATGTCATCTTGCCAGACTCGATTTTTTGGAAATCCAAAACGTCATTAATCAACCTGGCAAGTCTGTTTACATTTTTCTTTGAGATATCCAACAATTCCTTTTGTTCTTCATTAATCTCCCCAGCTAATCCATCCACTACAAGAGCAATACCTTCTTTTATAGCAGTCAAAGGTGTGCGAAGTTCATGTGAAACCATAGAAATGAATTGTGATTTCATAGCCATTGTCTCTTTGAGTTTCTCTTCTGCTTTCTTTCGTTCTGTGATGTCTCTAAGTAATGCCAACCAGGCCCCCTGGCCCTCCCAACGTGTTTCTACCACCCGCATCTCGGCAATTCCCGGTTCCCTATTCTGACGGATTACATCAAGTTCCATTACTTCGTCACCCGTAATCGGAAAGCCAAACATTTCGCCAACAAGGTCTTTGGCTTTTCGACCAAAAAGGGTTTCCGTAGCATGGTTAACAAAATGTACAATTCCGCCTTTGTCAACAATAACAACGCCATCGGTGCTTTTTTCAACTATGTTGAAAAAGCTTGCCTTACTGGCTCTCAGTTTGTTATCAATCTCGGCCTTGTATAGAGCCATTTCTACGGTTGTTTTCAAGCATCTATCTCCGAACGGCTTAACTATATATCCGAACGGCTCTGTTATTTTGGCGCGTTTAAGAATTTCGTCGTCCGAATGAGCAGTAAGATACACAACAGGGATATTGAAGCGAGAGCGTATTTGTTTGGCTGCTTCAATCCCATCCATTTGTCCAGCCAGCATAATATCCATCAAGATTAAATCCGGTTTTTCCTCTTTGGCTTTTACAATAGCCTCTTCACCTGAGGCAACCGTAGCAGGTACGTCATAGCCCAACTTTTGCAGGGTATTCTGGATATCTATGGCAGTTACAGCTTCGTCTTCAACAACTAAAATTTGTTTTTTCTTGCTCATTTCATTCACTATAAAGACAAAGAATGATTTACTTGCTTGTTATGTTTGTTTTCTTTGATAGCTGACTCTATGGCGTCTTTTAATTGTTTTTCATCGAACGGCTTAGCTATCAAATCGAGCGGTTCGTTTTTTCCGTTCTTTTCGAGCATTTCCTTATTTACAGATGCACTGACATACAGTACTGGAATTTTCAAACGGGAGCATATTTGTTCTGCTGCTTCGATACCATTCATCTGTCCAGCCAGCACAACATCCATCAACACCAAATCCGGTTTATTCTCGTGGGCTTTTTGAATGGCTTCTTCTCCAGAGGCAACCGTGCAGGGAACATCGTATCCCATATCCTGTAAAGTCCTCTGGATATCCAGAGCGGTAATGCTTTCGTCTTCTACAACCAGTATTTGCTTCTTTTCCATCGTATTAGCCCTTTCTTGGCAAGCCTGGTTAAGCACTTGTAGTGCAAACAGATTCAGCGGAATGCTTATCCTTGGATTGTTTATTTTTACCGTTGAGCAGGTCGTTAAAAGTAACCTTAAATTCTGTTCCTGCGCTTCTGTTCAGTTCGATTTTGCCCTGAAGCTGACCCTCTGCCAAGGAGATAATCAGCTGTATGCCTAATGAATCGGTCTTTCGAAAATCTAAATCTTCAGGGAAACCAATGCCGTTATCGCTAACAGTTAATTCGATATGGCTATTTTCAGTAGGATGCATATAAATCTTGATTTCTCCACTTGCTTCTTTAGGAAAGGCGTGTTTCAAGGAATTTGAAATCAGCTCATTAACAAGCAACCCGCACGGAACAGCTAAATCAACTCCCAATGATATTTTCTCAACATTTATCGTTAAAGCAACTTTACCGGGATCAATATTATAAGAGTCCATCAGGTTCCGCGTCAGCTCGCTGACATACTCAGCAAAATTAATGCTTGCGAGACTTTCGGATTGATAAAGTTTCGTATGGATAAGAGCCATTGATTTGACCCTGTTCTGGCATTCCCTGAAAATCTCGACACTCTTTTCATCCTTGATATTCCTGGACTGCAGTCTCAACAGACTGGATATAACCTGCATATTGTTTTTGACCCTATGGTGGATTTCCTGCAGAAGTACTTCTTTTTCTTTCAGATTCTTTTGGATTTGTTCCGAGTTTTTCTTGCTCTCGGTGATGTCTTCAACCAACTCAATGAACCCTTTCACCACACCATTCAGCCCAACGAATGGAACGGCACGGTTCCGAACGTTAAAACGGCTGCCATTATCTCGCACACCTTGGGTTTCAACCTCCACAGTATTCCCGGAAGCCATAGCCCGCACCCCAGGACAATGCGGACAAACTGCCTCACGCTTCTCATACTCCATAAAACAATTTTTACCCACAAAATCACTGACAGGCTTATTAAATAATTTGGCAAGCATTGCGTTCACCATAATTATCTTGTAATTAGTATCTATTACGGTAATCCCGATGGCAGCGTTTTCCACAAGTGCCCGGTACTGCTCTTGGCTTTCCCGCAACGACTCCTTCGTTCGCTTACGTTTTATTGACAAGAACGCGGTAAGTCCTGCGATACCCACAAATACGAAGACCCTTATCAAAGCCTCCATGATAATTATTGAATCTCTTGTAAAAGAAATGATGAGAAAGAGATAAATAAATGAAAGAACGACAGAAAAAGCAAAACCTTTCTTTGTATAATACATACAAGCAATGATAATAGGGACATAAAAGAGATTCTGGAAAATGATAACCCAGCCGGACAAAAGGCAATAGATGCTTATGGCGATGGCAGCGAGTGTTGTGGCGGCAATTACAACAAAAGGCGACCAGCCCGATAGAATGTTTTGAAGAGGTTTATTGGTATTCATTCAGTGCCTCACTTAAAGTTTAGTATTTGTCAGTTATCCTGACAATCTCTACAAATGTTTTATTATCAATTAACCCGACCGCAAATTAACACTTTTCGTTTACGTTTAGATTTCAAGACCTGGGCGATTTTTTCAAGCAGTACTTTATAATCAAATGGCTTGACAATATATTCAACGGCACCGCCTTTCTGGGCACCTGTGATATGCTCGTCATCTGCAAGGGCTGTGACCACTATTACCGGGATATCTTCAGTTTTCCTGGAGGCCTTTAGTTTTGACAGGGCTGCATGGCCATTCATATTCGGCATTAGGTTGTCGAGAAGAATAAGGTCTGGTAGTTCACGTTCTGCAATCTCGATGCATTCTATACCATCAGCGGCAGTTACGACGTCATAGCCGCTTTTTACAAGAACCTTGCATATAATGGTGACAACATCCTGCTCATCATCAACGACTAATATCAGTTTTCTCTCCATATCTTATTCTTTTCGTTAAGTTCAGTTTATATCATATTTTTTTGCCAAGGCCGTTTGTCTGTCTATATAAATTGTTTATATCCATCGCCGTTATTCACCTAATTTCAATACATACTCTGTTGTCCCATCGACAAGAATCACTCTGTCCCGCTCAATCTGTTTAACAGTCTTGTCATCAATTTTGTCACCCACGCCTACAATTTTTCCTTTTATGAATGCGGAGGGATTTTTGTCATCCCACATAATAGCACCGAGTTTCAAGTCAGAAACACTACCAACCTTCTTTTCTTCTCTTTCTTCTTGTGGTTTTGCAAACGGGTCTCTCGGCCAACCGACGAATTCGGTTCTCTTTCTCGGCACTACTCTGGTGACGGGTATTGGCTGGTCAAAGGCGGCTGATGAGGTGTTTGCCGAGACAGCGGTAGGTTTCTTGCCCTTTGGTATCCAGACAAAAATCACTACCGTCACAAGAACAATCAAAATGGCCAACTTTTTGTTACGTTTCATTTTATATTTCCACATACAGATTGAGTACGAGTTTGACGCTCAATTTAGTCGAATCGTTTTCACTTGGGCAGATGGATAGATTTTCTACTTCCGCAATGCTGCGAGAAAATCCTTCAATATAGGTCAAGAACTTGCCTGCGTTCTTGTATTCCGATTCTATCGTGAAGTTAATGGGCAGCTTCCGGATACTGGCTTGTGTCGTCTCCTGCAACTGTTGCTGTGCTATAGAGCTAAACTGGAGCCCGAGAGATCGTCCCTTTTCAGTCAGCTCAGCGATTGCCAGAGAAAGGTCATTTTGGCGTATCAGCTCACTCTTTAAATTTGAATTATCTATTGCAGCAATGGCGCTACGCTGATTCAACAGTTCAGTCTGCACCTCATGTAGTTTATTTGCCGCATTGTGTAATTTAACCATCAACGGCCGGTATGTGAAGATTAGAACAATCAGACCAAAAAGCACACATCCGGCGCAGAGAATAAGCGTTTTAGAAGGCCCTAAGCTTTCTGTTAATTTAACCGCTTTATTTGTAATTTTTTCTTCAGTTTTCATTAGATCCCTAATCTCAACTCAAAGGTATTGAGATTCTCTTCGGATGAGTCTTTTGTAGTCACCAATTTCACTTCCTTAAAGATTCCCTTTTCCAACGAACGCATAAATCCGGTAAGAACCTGCTCCCTGACCATCGCATCTGATTTGATTTGGCCTTTTAAACTAAGTATATTTTCTTTGGCGTTCATTTCAGTCAGGCAAACCTGTCCAGGAAT
>CAZUTR010000154.1:0-6532 GCA_964623545.1 uncultured Pirellulales bacterium
CACCCAAGTCGTATCACCATTTAACGTTCCGTGATTTTCCCCTGCTGAATCATACGCGATGTTACCTTCGCCTTCATCAAACTTCCACCAAGACACAAGATGATAATTCGGCTCAGCGACAGTAGTAAAATTCCAAACTTGTCCTCTGACCGTTCCATAGGAGCCTTGCTCATCGATTCGCCAGTAGTAAGTGGATGCAAGATCCAGGCCACATGGGTCCCAAATTTCGGCACTCTGGTTGCCCATATATACTACGAGGTCGTTGGCGTCAGCCATATTTACATCGTTGAAATCGGTTCCAAAATACACATCGTGTGAACCGGCACCCAGCCCCGGTTTCCAGCTAATGACCTGGTCCAAGGGAACAAATGTTTGACCTGTGGCAGGGTTTGGTGAATATGCATTTCCTCCCGTGGTAAAGTAATACACAGAGCCTTTAGCTGTACATGCAGGCCCAACAGCGTCAACACGCCAATAATACGTTGTTGCCGGTTGCAAAGGACCAGGATTAAAATCCCAGTCGGGGACTGTACCCATATACTCTTCTGAATAGATATGTGCATCGGCCACTGAATTGGAATCAGTACCCAAATAAACATCGTGAGTCACGGCACCTTCTGCAATTAGCCAGTGGAGATTTACTGCATCAGGGCTGACATTTGTACTTTCGTGCTTCGGCGAACTGCAGCGTGCTCTTTTGACATAACAATGAAGCCAGATATCCACAATAATCTCGAGGTCATCAAAATCAACACACCCATTTCCATCAATATCGCCAAATATCCGGTTCGTCAGATCGCAGTCGAGCCAATCAGCCGAAAAAAATGTGTAATCCAACAGGTCAATGTGGTAATTATCATCGAGGTCCGGGCTCTTCTCGCAAAACTGGTCATCGGTTGACGGAAGATAAGGACCAGTATTCCAGTATTGTTTCAATGTGAAAAGGTCTGCAAGACTTACTACACCGTCCTGACTAAAATCAGTACAGCAATGAGGGTCTGTATACGGTACTCCTTTCATCCAGCCAGCCTTGAATGCATACAGGTCAGCAAGATTTACCCATCCATCACATGTGGCGTCACCATACGGCTGTCCTGCACACCGGTTGGGGTCCCAACAGTTTCCATATAAGCATGTCGACAAGGTCAAAACCACAACTAAAACCAGCCACTTTCCCATAATTCAAACCTCCTTTATTATCAGCTGCGGTAATCATGGATGCAACACAGATAATTATTGAAATAAGAACAAATACAGTCAGGAATTATCTCCTTTTTATTTGTTATTCTCTTTTTTGGGATTAGTTTTTTCTCGCTTTATAAAATTGTATAAGATTTGCTCGTATTTGTCAAAAGATTTCGCTTTACGCGATTATCCGTTTCGAGCTGGATTTCTGAAATTGTGATTCCTCGCTCATCAAACGCATTTTTGTGAAGAAAAAATAGAACAATATAAAGAGCTCTAAGAAAGACACCAAGAAAATTAAATATACTATTTTGCTTGTAGATGTTTACAAATTTGTGACTTATGAATGGTTTTGCAGGAATTTTAAGAAATATCATACCATAAGCTATTCAAGAATGGGTAATTGCGTGATGTAAAAATGGGGGACGACGCGATGCGTGGCGGTTTTTTTATATAGATTGCTACGGCCACTATGCAGCCTTGCAATGCAACCCGGGCACAGGTCCCAAAGCTAAACGAATTGGAATCGACCCCGCAGCTACTTTTTAAAAAGTAATATCCTGGAATATTCGTACTATAAAGAGAATACAACTTTTCTTTTTATGCAATTATAGTATGATTGGAAGTAGGTACGGGCCAAACCCCTAAGAGCTAAACTCCGATGGGCAAAAAAGTGAGATTAACAGATTTTCAAAAGAGATTGTGCAATGTGCTGCAGGAAGGTTTGCCTGTGAGAGAGGCGCCTTTTGCGGAGGTAGCTGCAGTATTGGGCAGCGATGAGAAGACGGTAATAGAGCAAACAAGAAAATTAAAGAAAGCCGGGCTGATAAGGCGGCTCGGTGCGCAGATAAATTATCGAGCGCTCGGATTGACGGGGACTGTGGTGGCTGCGCATGTACCAAAGGAACAAGTGCGAAAGGTTACAGAAGCCGTTAATATTCTGGAGAATGTCTCGCATAATTATCTGAGGAAGCATTACTATAACCTGTGGTTTACCCTGCTGGGCGAGTCTTCACAACAGATTGATGCTTTAATATCCAATCTTGCGACTAGATTCGGCGTAGCTTTTTACAGTTTCCCGGCTAAGCGAGTGTTTAAACTCGACGTTAGGTTCGATGCGGGAGGACAGAGGACAGAGGTCGGAGGGACGAGGGACGGGGGACGAGGGACGAGGGACCAGGGACGAGAGATGTTGGAGGAGAAGGAAAAACAGATTCTTTTTAAATTGCAGGGTGAGCTGAAAGTTGTTGCGGAGCCGTTTGATTTTTTATGCGGTGAAGGTATAGAAAAAGATGAAGTAATCAGGATTATCAATGAGCTAATTGAAAAGGGAGTTATTCGGCGGATAGGAGCGGTAGTTGACCATTATAAGCTGGCTTTTGTCGCTAATGTGCTTTTTGTCTGCGAAGTAACAGAGGAGAAAGTTGTCGGGGCGGGCGAAAGGTTGGCTCGTTCCGGGTTAGTAAGCCATTGTTACGAGAGAAAGACCGTCGAGGCGTGGCCTTACAATTTGTATGCGATGATGCACGCTAAGAAGATGGGTGAGATTAACGAGGTGATAGATAAATTTGTGAAAAATGGAGGAATAGAATCATATCAGCTTTTGCCGACTGAGGAGGAGCTGAAAAAACAGCCAGTCAAGTACAAGCACTTAGAGCGGTAAGTAATAGTAAGTGGGTCGGACAACAGACTCACGACACAATTTAGTGCACAGGCACAAGGACACATTATAGCGTATAGCGTACAGTCCTTCGACTGCGCTCAGGATAAACTGTGGAGGGTTAAGTTAGGTAAGAATTTCGGCATTTTTCGACCAAATGCGCAGGGGGGTAAGCATATAAAATCCGAATTTTAAAAAAATTTTATCCTCTCTCAATAAAAGCAGTTAGCGATTTTGGCACGCCAAAAAATTACCGAATTTTCGACCAAATGCGCAAGTTCGTCCAATTATGGGGGACGAGTTACTTATCTCGTCCCCCATATTAGAAAACTGCGATGCAAAGCGTCGCCTCCGATTCGGTTAGCCCCGGGACCTGTGCCCGGGATCAGAAGTTTTGAAACATCGCATTTGCAAAAATTGTATTTACGCTGTTAAGGTGGCCGGGTGTGGCCAAAGGGTTTTGCTGTGCATTAACAGGCAGGACTCGGCAGGAAAACTTTTCATCACTGAAGAAACGAGCTCGTGCAGGAACTTTCAGCCGAGAGAAAGGAAAGTCAAGCGGCCAAAGGTAAAACAGCCGGAAAATGACGAGATAAGGTTTATACCACTAACAAAGGGCAAATTCACAATTGTTGATAAGGCCGATTACGAGCAGCTTAGCAAATACAAATGGTACACATGCCAGAAAGCATCCGGCTTCTACGCCGCTCGACACAAAAACGGCAGAATCACATATATGCACCGCGAAATCCTCAACGCTCCCCCCCACCTCCAGGTTGACCACATAGACACAAATCCACTGAACAACCGCAGCTCGAACCTTCGCCTCTGCAGTCCCGCCCAGAACATCATGAATCGCACAAGCAAACGAGGCGCCTCTAAATACAAAGGCGTCCACCGCCACAGGGGCAAATGGCTCGCTTCAATCGCACACAATCACCGCCCCATCTATATCGGCCTGTTCAAAAAACAAATCGATGCCGCAAAGGCCTATGACAAAAAGGCAAAAGAATTATTTGGTGAGTTTGCCTACCTTAACTTTGTTAAGGGCAGTGAGTAGTGAGTGGTGAATAGTGAGTAGTTAAAATTGGATTGTCGTATAATAAGGCATAACCACGAATTAACCTCCTTAGTGAAGCAATTCCATTGACGAAGATTTTTTTATTTGTTAAAATGAAAGACTATGATGTGGATGGGGAAAATCCAGCGAAGGCAAAAGCAGCGATGAGTTAATTAATTATTTATAAAGGGATTAATAGTGAAAATTGTGAAAATATTCTTCGCGGTGCTCACGGGACTCTTTGCTCTTGCGCACGTATTCTATTTGCCCATATTGCTGACACGTGGCAGTCATATATCGAGTATTCTGGGAAGCCTTGCAGGATTATGCATCGGAGCAGCACTTAGCGTAGCTCTTTTCAAAAGTGCATTTAAGAAACAACATCCCAATTAACAAGACGATACAAATTGACACCGATGTATGAGCGATGAGGTTGAGACCGCGAAGGCGTATGACAAAAAGGCAAAAGAATTGTTCGGAGAGTTTGCGTACTTGAACTTTCCGGGACACTGACGGCACGGACGGGAACACTGACTGACACGGACTATTTAAACGCAGAGAAATAATCAATCATCAATAATCATTAATCAATTGGAAGATTTTCTCCCTCGTATAAAATATTATACCAAATCATTACCCCCCTTGTCAAGACCTTATATCTAGCGTACAGCTTGTAGCGTTTAGGCCATATTGCGCATGGCGGTTATATAACAAATTAAAAGATGCTGCCGACTCTATGACAGCATCTTTTTTTATTTTTTCAGTCTGCAAGTAACGCCGTCGCAGGTGTCGAGCAATTTGCAATTCTTACATTTGGCTCCGCCATCGGAGCCGGGCGGCGCCTTAAATACGGTTTTCGGCGAAACCTTCTTGCCCCGGATGAAATCGGCCCATGTCCTGGCAAATTCTATTCTGCGATGGCAGGTGCAAAACGACTGCGGCTTGCCACATTCCGGACAATACATCACTCCTGCTCCTAAAAAAAAGATAATAGCTGCAGTTCCGCTGAGTCTAAATAATCAATTATCGTTAATCAATAATCAATAGAAAAATCCTCTCCCCTCCGGGAAAGCATCTTTCTGCTAGTCTCTGATTGTAGCAAATCAAAAAAGCGATGTCAACCCCGCACTAATTTTTTAAGACCAAATTCCTACCATTCCAAGACAATAACTGTAATTCCAGCAAGAAGATACGGAAAAAAATGAACTTCGAAATTTGTACGGGACAAGGACATTTTCGTATCTCGTGAAGCGAGAATCGTATCTCGTTTTTAATTAACAAGTTAACCACTCAGATTTTCGCTACCGACTAATAACTCTATTTAGACAGGTAATTTGCCTTTACCCAGTTGAAGTTCAAAATAAAGTGCAGAATAATAAGGGCGATTAATATCGTTCCGCCGCCCTGGTGAATGAACTCGAATACCTCGTGCGAGAACTTCGCGTGAAATAATCCCGTCACCGCCTGGCTGATAAACAGCACCAGCAATATCGGAGTCAAAATCTTAAAGGCCGTGTTCCTTTTCATAATCTTTCCCATCCAATAAAATAACAGTTCCGTATCTCGTATATTCCAGCGTACAGCATAGAGGGGGAAAATCAAAGATTAAAAAAATCAAATATAAAAACTACATATTAAAATTCAAAAATAACAGGAGCTTTTTGGTTTTTTATACGTCATTTTGCATTTTTCATTTTAATTTTTGCATTTGCTTTGCAGCGTCTTTTGCGAAATATGTGATTATTATATTTGCTCCCGCCCTTTTGACGGATGTGAGCATTTCGAGCATAGCGGCCTGTTCATCCAACAGCCCTGCTTTGGCGGCGGATTTGAGCATCATATATTCGCCGCTGACGTTGTAGGCGGCAATGGGACAATCGAAACGCATCTTCGCCTTTGCGATTATATCCAAATACGGCAATGCGGGTTTTATCATTACGATGTCGGCACCTTCTTCGATATCCAGAGCAATCTCGGCGAGCCCCTGGCGGGCATTAGCCGGGTCCATCTGATAACCCTTGCGGTCGCCGAAGGCAGGGGCGGATTCGGCGGCGTCACGGAACGGGCCGTAAAAGGCGGAGGCAAACTTGGCTGCGTAGGACATTATAGCTACATCTTTAAAATCATTTTCCTCGAGTGCTTCTCGAATGAACTTTACGCGGCCGTCCATCATGTCCGAAGGTGCGACGATATCGGCGCCGGCGTCGGCGTGTGACAAGGCAACCTTCGCCAATAATTCACACGTCGCATCGTTATCAATTGCCTGTCCCCGCTCGTCGCTGGCGGGGATGCCCTCTGTCTGCCCTGCGTAGCCCACAGGGCGAAGCAGGGTCTTCTGTCTTCTGTCTTCTGCCTGCCCTGCATAGCCCACAGGGCGAAGCGGGGTCTTCTGTTTAATTATTCCGCAATGCCCGCTTGTCGTATATGCGCAAAGGCAGATGTCGGTAATGACGAGCAGGTCGGGAGTTCGTTTTTTTATTTCGCGAACGGCCTGCTGAACAGCGCCTTTTTCCGACCAGGCTTCGGAACCGTTTTCATCTTTTTTCAAAGGCAGGCCGAAGAGAAGAACAGCGGGTATGCCGAGCTTGGCGACTTCGGCAGCTTCTTTGACGATTGTGTCCGGTGAG
>CAZUTR010000155.1:0-6532 GCA_964623545.1 uncultured Pirellulales bacterium
GCTGTGGAAACGATAAGATACTACTTACCGAGCGGGGTACATTCTTCGGCTATAACCGGCTTGTCAATGATATGACAGCCATTGAAACAATGAAGAAGCTGGGTTGTCCGGTTGTTTTCGATGCAACCCACAGCACTCAACAGCCCGGAGGCCTTGGTGACGCCAGCGCCGGCCAACGTGAAAATAGCCCAATATTGGCAAAAGCTGCAATTGCAGCCGGTGCGAACGGCCTTTTCACAGAGGTTCATCCCAAGCCGGAAAAGGCAAAATCCGACGCCGCCTGCGTTATGCCATTAGAATGGCTCGAAGAACTACTGAAAGCTTGCAAGGAGATATTTGAAATCGTACGTGAATAGCTGCCCTATTCTTATAAGGCAAATGACCCGCTTATTAATACTGATACACAAACTATATGGATACAAATAAGACATATTTATATGGGCCGGTTCCATCGAGAAGATTGGGACGCAGTCTTGGCGTTGATATTGTACCCTTTAAAGTATGTACCCTGGACTGTATTTACTGCCAGCTCGGAAGGACTACCGAAAAGACCATCGAACGAAAAGACTACATACCTATAGAGCCGGTTTTGGCTGAGCTGAAAGACCGACTAACAGGGGATCTGCAGGCCGATTTTATCACCATAAGCGGTTCAGGCGAGCCAACGCTACACCTGCGGCTTGGTGAATTGATAGAGGGGATAAAAAAGCTCACTGATATTCCTTTGGCAGTACTAACCAACAGCACACTCCTATATCGAACTGATGTTCGAGCGGATTGTGTAAGAGCCGATGTAGTGTTGCCTTCCCTGGATGCTGGTGATGAGAGGACTTTTCAGAAAATGAATCGACCACACCCAGATATCAGCTTCGTCAAACTAATCGACGGCTTGCAGGCATTAAGAAAGGATTTCAGTGGGCAAATATGGCTCGAAGTTTTCCTCGTTGATGGTTTGAATACCAGTATCGAGCAGATTGTTAAAATCAAGCAAGCCATAGTAAAGATTGCCCCAGACAAAATCCAGCTTAATACCGCCGTTCGACCCACCGCTGAGATTGGTGCCAAAAGATTAGATACTGAGCGATTGCAGGCAATAGCCAAACAGTTGGGAGAAAACTGCGAGGTAATACCTTCGGTCCCGCCTGTCTCCGACAAACCGTACGCAATCCAGCCCATACAAAATGAAATACGCAATACAGTATTATCAATGCTGAAACGCAGGCCTTGCTCGCTGAATGATATATGCTTGGTACTGGAAATCAATCGCAATGAGGTGCTAAAGTATATCAGTGACCTTCAAAATCAGGGGGCAATACACTCAGAACGCAAGAACGGAATAATCTTTTTCACAGCAAGTTAGTAACAATCACCTGCAGAGGGAAACAACATAAATTTTCACACACTGTCGCGAGTTTCTGTCCCGATGTCCGGAATTTGTGCGGGTATTGTCGATTTATTACAAAATCAGACGCTGAATTTGTAAAGACAAAAGACTCATTGGCCGATAAAAGCATTGTAGTTTTTAAGAAGGTGTGGATTTGGGTGTTCTTTTCACTGTAACTGGTAAAGTGATACCCTTTTTGTCACATTTGAATTATAAAAAATTTAGATTTTGGCTTTAGAAACTCGCCTTTAGCCCGATAAAGAGAAAAGGTGACCAATAAAAATGACGAAGCCAAAGCGACAACTGATTCTGAACAAAGGCGGAGAGAGGTTTATTTTTCGGTTCGACAGTGGACATGAAGATAAACTTCTGGACGCACTGGTAGAGCAGGTAAAGGATGACCGGACGAACTTCGATTGGTTCGATGCGGCTGTTCTGAGCTTCAAGTTGACTCAACAGCTAATCGGTCAGGCAGATGAGCTTTTACACACTAATCCTGATACGCAACCCGTTCCAGACGAAGTTCTTCTTGCAGAAAGCTCTGAAAACGAGGACCAAAACATTAAAGAAAGCACAGGTTTTTAAACAGGGGAGACAAGCCCCCAATATTGAACAGGTAGGTATATTATGGAAAACAGTGTAATTATCCAAGAGTTTCTGAATTACTTAAAATTCGAAAAGCGATTTTCAGACCATACAGCAAAATGTTACGGTGCTGACCTTTACCAATTCGGCGAGTTTCTGCTCAGCCGTTCCAGCAGCAGCCGACCAGCAGTAGAGGTCATATCACCTTCTCAGGAGCACGGCGGACACGGGCCGGTTACAGCCGTAGCTACAAAACCCAAAACAGACAAACTGCTTCTCTCAATACAAACAGATGAAGTCAGAGCGTATATGGCCTCACTGAACGAGAAGCAATACTCAAAATCGACAATAGCACGAAAGCTTGCGACGCTGAGGAGTTTCTACAAGTTTCTCGTTAAGAGAAATCAAATCAGCTCCAATCCTGTCACAGCGGTGCGAACACCAAAGCAGGAGAAAAAGCTGCCCCGGTTTCTCGAATTTGAGGAGATAAAGAGATTGCTTGAGACGCCGCCAATGAACAACTGGCTGGGCGCGAGGGACAGAGCTATCATGGAGACACTTTACAGTACAGGGATGAGAGTCAGCGAATTGGTGGCGCTGAATATGGACGATATAGACTTCCTCGGCGAAGTAGTACATATCAGAGGCAAGGGTAAAAAAGAGAGAATTGCTCCGATCAGCTCTTCTGTCCTGCAGGTCATTCAGCACTATATGGAATTCAGAAACAAAAGGGCCCAGAACAACAGTAATTTTGACACCAAGGTTCTGTTTGTGAACAAGCACGGCCGGCGCTTGAGCACTCGCAGTGTTCGTCGCAAAATGGATAAATACCTCAAGATGGCTGGATTAGACCCTGGAATAAGTCCACATACTCTGCGTCACAGCTTCGCAACGCATATGCTCAATAATGGCGCCGACTTGAGGAGTGTACAGGAATTGCTCGGTCATCAATCGCTGTCAACAACACAGGTTTATACACATCTGACAACAAGAAAACTCAAAGAAGTTTACGATAACGCCCATCCAAGAGAATCAACACAAAACGATAACTAACACGAGAATTACTGTTGAACCTTAGCAAAAAAACAGGGCCGGCTAAGATAGCCGGCCTTTTTATTTTGAAATCATCCCTTTCGGGAATTATGCTTATATACAAACAAGCATTTTGGGCCCAGAGGTTAAAAAAACTATGCTATCCTCGATTCACTATGAGTGCCAAGTGTGCCTCCAAAGACACTGACAATGCTATCGTCACAAGGTAGGAGCGTATCCCATCTTGGTCATTATACCAGTTTGTGTCAGTAACATCAATCGCAGCTAGTCTGCATATTCACCGCCAAAGATATCAAGTGTAACATTGTTGTAGATATCAAGTTATCAATATATATCATTATCAAAGATTTCGTGATGGCAGGGATTGAGCTTCTATTCAGGAAAAGTTCAAAGCAAAATTTGAACTGTGATGTATTAGAAATGGCCTCCCAATGTACAAAAAAACTTAGCTGCTCAGGATATTATTGTGGTTATTATTATTGCTGATATACTCAGGCACCAGCTCCCTGATTTTCTCAACTATTTCGCTACGGCCCTTCATCCTGGCGATATTCAATAACTCACTTACACCTTTGCGAAGCTTGTCTCGGTCCATCGGAATATTCTTCCATATACTGATTTTCGGATGCCTTGTCCGCTGCATATCTTCGCCTTCTATTGAAAGCTCTTCAAAAAGCTTCTCACCGGCCCTAATACCTGTGTAAGCTATTTCTATGTCTTCTTCAGGGCGCAAACCACTGAGCGTAATAAGTTCCCTAGCCAGGTCAACAATTTTCACGGGCTCGCCCATATCGAGGACGAAAATCTCGCCTCCTTTTCCCATTGTCGCGGCCTGCAGGACTAGCTGGCTGGCCTCGGGTATCGTCATAAAATAGCGCTTCATCTCAGGATGGGTAACGGTTACAGGGCCGCCCTCGGCCACCTGCTTTTTGAAAATGGGGACAACAGAACCGTCGGAGCCGAGCACGTTGCCGAACCGCACGGTTACAAAATGCGTTTTGCTGGTTCTGTTGAGGTCCTGAATATACATCTCAGCGATTCGCTTGGTCGAGCCCATTACGCTTGTGGGATTGACAGCCTTATCGGTGCTTATCATTACGAAGTTCGTGGTGCCGTATTTGTCGGCCATATCGGCAATGACCTGCGTGCCTAGTACGTTGTTTTTTACAGCTTCACCAGGATTAAGCTCCATCAAAGGCACATGCTTATGGGCAGCAGCGTGGATAAGAACCTGCGGTTTATACTCTTTGAAGATCTGCTCAACACGCATTCTGTCGGTGACATTGCAAACAATGGTCTGCAATGAAACGTGTGGAAATTGCTTTTTTAACTCCCGCTCTATATAAAACAGGGGGTTTTCAGCCTGCTCTAAAAGCAAAAGCAGTTTCGGATTAAAATTGCAAAGCTGTCTGCACATTTCCGAGCCGATGGAGCCGCCTGCACCTGTAACAAGAATTGTTTTGTTCTTTGCAAAAGCTTCTATCAAATCCAAATCAAGTTGAACCACGTCTCTACCAAGCAAATCGTTGATATCAACATCTCGAATATGAGAGACCTCTGTAATTGATGGAACCGTCCGGAATCGAACTTTGATATCAGCACAAACTTGAATGACCCGTCTTATCTCCTGAGGTTCCGCCGAAGGCATAGCAATGGCCACTTCTTCGATATTGTTGTCCCTGGAGATTCTGGACAGTTGTCTAACATCTCCCAGCACCGGTATACCATGAATATTGATGCCCTTTTTCGCAGGGTCGTCATCTATAAAACCAATGACCTCATACTCGGCCTTAGGCATTCGGTGGATTTCTCTTAGCAGAGCCTCGCCTGCATTGCCTGCACCTACGATGAGAAGTCGCCTCAACCTGCCGCCTTCAACAGTACGGAACTCCTCATGGTATAAGCGTATTATCATTCGAAGCCCGGCCATAAGCAAAACCGTAGCGAACATATCAGCCATAAATACGCCCTGGCTAACCGCAGCTATGTTCGGTAGCAATCTGCGTATTGACTGAGCGCTTATAAATGCATACCAAAGCGCCACAATCACGAGTGTACTAAGAAGTGAGGCTCGAAGAATCCCAAGCAAGTCCGAAATACCGACATAACGCCACCAGCCACGATATTGTTTGAACAGTGCAAAAACCAGTAGCTTGATGATAATAAAAAAAACCAGTAAATAGGGATACTGCTGAACCAACCAACTACGTTTGAACTGCATATTGTATGCCACCAAAAAAGAGAGCAACAGTGAGGCGGCGAAAATAACGGTATGAGCAAATATAACTAATGGTTTGCGGAATTTGAGTAATGCAACTGGCGGAGTTGCTAGTTGGGATATATTTTTATCCACACTCTTCGGTTGTATATTTGTGCTAGTCTCTGGCATATTCTACTATCGTCACATTTACCCCCCATAATTACTTAGAAAAGCTATTAATACATCACTTCAAGCGTATTTTTCGTGAGTTTATCGGTACTTAATAGAATCGTAGGTACTTAAGCGGTGTTTATAGGATATTCCAAGCACAGTATGCTGACGAACAGAATCTATAAAGCATTATCAAGAACAATAAACAATAACGGATGAACCTGGTTGTATTATGTCACTTAGGTTTCACCCGATGAATCAATTATCTGCTCTTGCTCTTGATTATCTTTCGCTTTAGATTTTTTCGTTTTTGACTGCCTCGATTTTGGCTTCTTAGCTTCAGACGGCTGCTTTACCTTTTTAGAATCGGATTCAGTGGTCATCGGCTCAGTCTGTGCGTTATCATAATGGGTATAGACATCCTCCAGAGCAGTGTTGTCAACTTTATTACGCAAAGCGGCATAAATAATAGTATTAGCGGAGAAGAAAAAACTAATCAAAAAAGCTGCTAATAAGCCAACAACAACCAACAACCAGAAACATACGAAAAATGCTGCGATTGACTCCGACCAATTGATGCTAACCATCCCAGCCGAACCATTCAAGTCCCAAAAGCTCGGCTCAGGCCAAATCACCGCAAGCTTATTTGTCTGTCCGCTGCTATTGTCAAACCGGACGCCAATTTGCAAAAATGAACGGGTAACCCAGAGTAGCAAAAAGGCAAAAAATCGAACGAAGATATAACAGATAGCTCCATAGACCACAGCTACAGCAGTATAAAAAGCCATCCGCCACGGTCTGGCATACACATAGCTGAAAGAACGACTTATCGCATCAAAACAGTCCTCAGATTCATAAGCAATTGCGGGATACATCAGGTTAAATCCCGCAACTGTTCCTATCAAAATAACCGAGATAAGTACTCCAGCAATCAGAGCAAATGGTATAGCAAAACCTATAATCAACTCACCAAACCAGGGAATGTTACCTATCAACCCCAAAATGAATATAAGCAAAGCCATAAATATAATTATTCCTATCGGGGCCAAAGGTGCGGTGAGGAAACTTTTGAATTTTTTTGAGCTGAAACGCAGTGCCTCAGTCAAACCGGGTTTTTCACCTCTTGCAAATTGCAGCGC
>CAZUTR010000156.1:0-6525 GCA_964623545.1 uncultured Pirellulales bacterium
TTGTTATGGACATACGACAACTCGGCACTCAATCGCGGTCGATGGCCCCAATAAAATCGATGATACCACTTTGGCGTGGCTTGCCAAAGATGACCCTCAGGACCCAAACTTTTTAGTGGAGTTTGAAAGCGCTACCGGGCCGATAGTCTATAACGGCAGGGTTTACGGATACGTCAAGTATTATGAGCCAAATGGAGTCTCTACCAACAACCAGATAGTTGCTTATGGCACCGACTCAAATGAGATACTGTGGGCAGCGGTTATTGACATAACAACAGATTATGGCTCGTGGTCATCTCCGTGTATTGATACCAAGAATAATACGGTTCTAATCGGCTCAGGTGATAGAGTATTTGCGATAGATGCCGTGAGCGGAGAACAGGTCTGGGCAACGCAGTTGGATAATATTATAGTAAACGCATCGGTTTGTGTAGCTGTTGACATTCCATACGCTCGTGCATTTATCACGGATTATGACGGTTTTGGTTCTTCGGCCAAGTTCTATTGTATTAACCTTGATGCGTATGAGACGAATAATCCGTATGAACCCGGAGATATTGTCTGGTCAGAGGAGATAGGTGGGAGCAGTGGAGACACGCCGGCTTACAGTAATGGTGTTGTTTATGTCGCAAACGAAACCTACGGCAGCACCGGTATTATATTTGCTTTCGATGCGACGTCATGGCCGAGTGCCGTAAAACTTTGGGAGACTACAGACCCGAACTTCGAGGGATTTTTTGGCGGTGTAGTTGTTACAAAAGAAGGTTTTCTATATGCGGCGAATTGTGACCATGATGAAAAGATAGAGGACAACTCTGCACTATGCAAGATTGATTGCAACGATGGCAGTATTGTCTGGATTACACGGACGGAACGCACAAGTACTATGCCGGTGGTTGTAGGTGATAAAATCTATATCAGCGGTGGCTATCCCGGCTTCGGCTCACGTCCTAAGGTGGAAGCCTATCAGGATGACGGAAATAGCGTTAGTAAGTTGTGGGAAACCGGTGACGAAATGGAAATTGGCGGCTGGTCGAACCAGCCTGTGTACGCCGACGGTAAGCTGTATGTTGGCGCTGTACCATATGGTGGAGATTACTTTAAAGCTTATACTGAGTTGTATATTTTAGATGTCCTGAGAGAACCGAATGACCCCAACTTCATAATCGACCATTACAAGGTTCAGGATGATGATTATGGGTGCGGAAACAGCCCTGCAGTGACTCATGACAGTATTTACTCCATTGGCCGTTTCGGTTTATTTAAGTTTCATCAGCAGGCTTTTCTGGGCGATGTCAACGACGATAAAAGTATAGATTTTTACGATTTGGCAGAGTTTGTAGATAACTGGCTTTGGGATGGTGCAATTGGTAAAAATCGGTCAGATTTTACCCTTGACGGAGAGATTGATTTCGTGGATTATAGTCTCATGGCTGGTGAATGGAGCAGTGAAATGGATTGAGTTATCTGGCAGGATGTCTAAAAGTTGTTTTCAGTATAGCGGGGGGGAGAGGGGAATGACTCTTGTTGAGTCGCTTGTGGTCATGGGCATTATCGGTCTGCTGACGTCCACCTTGCTTCCATCGCTTAATCGAGTGAGGGCTCGGGCCAAGGCAATTGTTTGCATAAGCAACTTGAGACAGCTCGGCTTTGCATTCACTTATTATTCGGATGATTACGATGGTTTTGCAATGCCTACGATGGGCCAGTTAGGTGCATTCTGGTGGGGTAAGGAAGTTGCCGACCGCATTGACCACAGGGCAGGCTTGCTCTGGCCGTACCTGAACAGCGAGCTAAAGAAGGACGGTGTTTACGAGTGTCCGGCACAGCGTTTCGGCAGCTATGAACTTCAGGGAAAACCTCCAGACGAGCCGGATGACCCTAAGTGGATTACAAGCACTTATGGGTATAATGGCTACTACCTGAGTCCGCTCCAGAGCGGTTGGTGGGATATAAAAAGCCGACCCTGGCAAAAAATAATAACTATTATAAAACCCGATATGGTATTTGCCTTTGCGGATACTCTGATAGACCAGGATTCGACCGGCAATAATCCCATATTACAAAACAATGCTTTGCTCGACCCACCTTATTTGTACAAAGGCAGCGAATGGAAAAAAAATTTGCATCCTACAACCTGTTTCAGACATAATGAAAAGACGAATGTAGCATTTGTTGATGGTCATTGCGGGTCGATGGACTTTAAGGGAGCCGAGTATGTCAGCCCAAGTGCGAACATCGGTTCGGTCGGCAAGGAAAATGGGCCGCATTATGTTCCCGATTGGCGGCGTTGGCCGACAGGTCGGAAACGACAAAGTGATTAGAATAATCTTGGTGGAATCATCAAGGAACTATATGTCCCAGTTCTTTGAGCCCTTGATGAATCTATGCTGCAGGATTACGCCCAGGGCCGTCGGAACTAAAAGAGCAATCGGCAAAAACCATTTCTGTGTGAATACAAGCTCCTGTACCTGTTCTGTTGTCGGTGGATATATATATAAAAGCGCCAATATACCCGTAACGACCAGTCCGCTGCCGCCGAGACTTGAAAAGAGCATAACAGCAATTCTAAAGATGATAAAGGAAATCATCCCACCAGCAACCACACCCACCAGACCCCCAGCCCAGATGTACTGTTCCGGCAGGTGACAGGCGTACCAAAGCCCTGACGTCAGTATTCCACCAGCTACTGCGCCGAGGATACTTACTGCCCAGCGCATCAATGGAACGGACAGCGCAGCTAAGATTATAAGGCCTACGATACCTCCGAAGAGCTGGTGGTTGTCACCGATGAGCTTGCTGGTTAGTGTTATCCCCAGACGCAGTCCAATTAAAGCGAAGCTAATTACGACGAGCACCTTGAAGACGCGCCAACCATAAAACAGACAGACCGCCCCAAAGGATATAAATGTCAGGGCTTCGAGTAAATTGAGCGATGTAACATGCTGCCAAATCAGGTCGATTGGAACGATTGCTCCTTCGGCTTGCTCCGGTTGAGTTTGAGTTGTTTGAGCAAGAATTGAAAAACAATCCATTGTTGTTCTCCTTAACGGTTTTTAATCCCTATTTTCCTTAAGTAAGACAGTGGAGTTGCGTTACTGGCTGGTGATTATTGGTATCGCCAGTTCAGCCACGATTCATCAATTTCATCTTCACTAAAAATTATTTTGTCTTTTGGTATCGGTTTTCTTTTGAGTTTTAGGCAAAGCCAAAATTGTGCAGCCGTCCCCGCAGATGACATTAATACAAAAACAAAGAGATAAATTAGTCCCAATTTGTATATGTGGCTTATAGGAGCGTTACCTTTGTGCAATAATAATAAAATCATTCCTATGAAAATGAGCAATGTACCGAGAGTTGCGAAGCACACAGTTGTTGTCCAGCGCCAGGCCATAATGCTGGCAACTATACTACCAATACCCAATGCCCCTATAATTACCCAGCGGTAGACAGGCATCTGTGAATAAGCCTGTTTTAGTCTTGCTTGAAAGTCTATGTAGTAGGACCTTATAGTTTCTAATGTTTGAGGTTTGTTGAGAGGAACAGGATTATTTAGTGCTATTGATGGAGTTTCCAAAGCAGGTTGCGTGATGCTCTTACTTTGACCGGGAATGACAAGTATTGCTGAGCTCAGAACGACGGTCAAGAGTCCTGCCAGTATTGTGATAAATATTTTTTCATATTTAATAACAATGACAGTTCCCATGCCTCCCAAAATTATCATTGCCAACAGTCTGTGGTCAGGTACGAAAAGACCGGATGCTAAACCGATAGCGACGGCTATTACTGCGAGGAAAAATTTTCTAAGCAACATTCCACTCAGCCAGAATAAAAGCCCTAATATAATTGCAGCCACGGCGGGAGCGATGATAATCAATGTATTGAACCGTGGGGCGATTTGCTCAAAATGTCGTATAATGTTGAGCATAAAGCCTCATTAAATCGCTTGAGGTCTTAAACCTCATATTCCTTATTTTATTCCTCTGTGCTTATTATCGTCTTGTTCGGCAAATTCTGATAAATAGTTAAGCTCTTTTGCGGACATAGCGGCAAAAAACAAGATTTATTTTGAGCCCAAATCCTCACTTCTTTGTACTGAACTTAAAGGTATTTTGATGAATCAAACAACTGCAAAAATTGCCAAAACAAATCCACTGTACTGCGGATGAGAGGAGTCGAACCTCCACGAGCCGAAGCTCACAGGCACCTGAAGCCTGCGCGTCTGCCAATTCCGCCACATCCGCGACTGTGGGGCACCTTTTGCGAATGAACGCAAAACAGGTTCCAGCCCCATGACAATGTTAAGCATTTCGCGATGTTCCGTCAACGGTTTTGACTTAAACCATTTTGGAAATTTTATAATCATAAGACCTGAACTGTTTTGGTTGGTTCGCAAATAACTCGCCAGGACCCGGTTGAGCATCTCGATGTCTGCACAGGTAAGACAGGCTGAACTCCCTTCTGGTACAATAGTATATTAGCTCAGAATCCAGGCCTTTTTTTGGGTAGTTTTGATTTTTCTTAGATTCGCATTTGCGATGGTTCTCGAAGATACTGTCCCCGATGCTTTGAAGAAGTGTCATACCAAACTTGATGCTTAGTCCAGCTAAATCATTGTCCTTGTTTTTTACGCCTATGTGGTAATGGATATTGCCAACTAAGAGACGAAGGAGCTGTCGACGACTTTGTACGAAATGAATGCTTCTAAATAGGCCTAAATTTGGCTTGTTGACCGGTCGACTGTCTGGGTAGAGGCGAGCTGGCAACCCTGCTTCGGAGGGCTGACAATAATTTACGAAACCGCTGAATTTTCTCAGCATCGACCTGTATTATCGGTTTGGAATTAGGGGTTTTTGTTCAAAGTGTTAATTTTTCTTCAACTAAGATTTTGGTGAATCTGATGTTGCCTGAGCAAAGTAAGTCTGAAGCGAAGACTAATGGATTTTGACCAGCCAGGAAAAACCTGACAAGGGAACATCAAATGACAAATCTCGATGTGCTAAATTTGTGGAAGCGCATATTCGGATTACAGAGGATTGTGATTGAAGTACGTCGCTGTATGGATAGAGCGGACGTGAGTCTGTAAATGAGACAATAAAACAGGAAAGGCAGCAAGACATAAAGAAAGAAATCGTTCGGCTATGCCCTTGGCCCGTTGGCTAAGAGTAAAGAGCCGGGTCTAAAAATGGGCAAAAACACTGCGGTGGAGCGCGCGTCGTTTTTGCATACAGCACCAGGAGATTGTTCGTCTGGTTTGTAAAGCGTCCTAAGTATTTGTGGGTGAATCTCGTTGTCGAAAGGGTATGGATTGTATGAGCGACCGAGTCAGACATGTCCAATAAGCATAGCGGTTTTGAGGACAAAAGTTGGGAACTTTTTAAAAAAGTCAACGGTTTATTCTTAGAAAGTGTAAAATTTTCTCCCCCCTCCCCCTTGTTTTTTGCAGAAAAACGAAGGTTTTTTACCCAAACTACCAAGTTTTCCTATTTTTCCTAAATTATTCTTCTTGACTTTTGTTTAATGATGTACTACACTTTGGAATAGAAGCAGTTGAATCTGGTGCGGAGCAAATTATCGCCCCACCCACGAAGCGTTGCGATTGTAGAGACGGATGAAGTGGTCGCAGGAATTCAAGGAAGAGATTTGAAGTTTGCCATCTGTCAGAAGAGCTGATGTGTGGTGAAAAGGTTGGGGGGGAGAGGAGCAGCGAACGCAAAGCGATGTGTTTTGAGAGCCCCGAAAGGAGGAGTTAAGGATGACCTCTGCATACGGTACTCCTAATATCCCTATGACAAAGGCAAGCCATCTTTTTGGTGAGTCTCTTGTTGCTCGTGGTTTGTTGACCCGCAGGGAATTAGCCGAGGCCCTTAATGAACAGCGTCAACATGGGGGCCGACTGGGAGAGGTTCTTCTTCGTTTGAAGATGATGACTGACGAAGATGTTACTCTGGGCTTGGCTGAATACCTGGGGATTGAGTATGTACGTTTCGATGATGTGACCAAGATCGACATGAACGTAGCCCGAATGATTCCTGAGAGCATTTCGAAGCGTTTCTGCCTTGTTGGGATTGGTGAGTTAGACGACAAAATAGTAGTGGTGATGGCCGATCCTCTTGATGTGATTGCAATAGATACGGTGACACTAAAGATAAACCGCCAGATTAAAGTAGTAATAAGTTCACAGCAGGAAATTCGGCGTACGATAGAGATAGTTTATCATGGTTCTGATGTTGAAGAGCAGCGTCTTCGAGACCTTGTTAAAACGGAAGTCGGAGATGATGAAGATAAGGATGACGAAATTATAGAGACAATTGTCGAGGAAGCGACGGCGATGGACGTTGATAGCGAAGCAGCTGCAACCAGGCCTCCGGTGATTCGGTTTGTTGATTTGCTTTTGAGCCAGGCAGTCAAGAGCAGAGCGAGTGACATTCACATTGAACCTCAGGAACGTTCAATGGTGATTCGTATGCGAATCGATGGAGTTCTTAGAGATATGATTCCGCCGTCGAAAAAGATGCGGGCAGG
>CAZUTR010000157.1:0-6523 GCA_964623545.1 uncultured Pirellulales bacterium
TAGTACCCCAGCGAGACGTTTTCGATATCTATCCTTGTGCAGGGCGGCACCCAACAGACCGGAAGCAGGGCTTTTGGCCCCAGACGATGGAAATCCTCAATCGCCTCATCGGCTGGATGGATATCGATAATCTCTTCCTGATCTAACTCACGCCAGATTTTGACAAACATTCTCACCTTTTCGTACACATCAATAATCACAGAGATTTTTCCGCCTGAACCAACTACTGGATATAGCTGCGATGGCTGTCCCGGACGCCAGGCATCTATTTTTCTGCGGTAGTTGACTGACCTTTGAAATGGTTTGAGAATTGAGGGATCTTGGCTGCCCTTTACACCATAGCCGCCAGAGATATCTGTAACACTGTCGAAGACCATTTCGGCTGGGTTGATGCCGATGTCATTATCACTCAAGAATTGTTCTGCTAAATCACGGGCTTGACAGGGGTCCGGCAGCCAATTTGGGTCGAAGAAAATGATACTTTCCTCGGGACACTTATAAGCGTTGTCTCGGTCAATATACATTATGCTGCCGGTGAGTCTGTTTACCATTAGCTCGTGATTACCATCGACCATGTTCCAGTTACCCACCGCATCCAGTCCAGCCGAGTCGCAAGTCATCCTCCAGTACCCGGCTATGTTCATCATCTCGTAGTAGCCAATGTCGATACCCTGCACTGAGAAAAGCGGCATGTTGGCCTCTGTGGGCAGATTGCAGGGGTCGAATTTATCCACGATTTCGATGCCGCCGTCTGCCTGGTTTTGAGTAATTGGCTCACGTGATGCCTTTGGAGACGGTGGTGCCGGATCGACTGTAACATCAGCCCAATCACGGCTGACATTCCTCGTGTCGTCTATAACAATCAGCCAGATCCTGTACGCTCCGGGGAATAACCAGCCGGCGTCGTCCGGATAACAGCCCCAGACGTCGCAATCGTCATCGGTTTCATCACTTCCATCGCGATCCCAATCACCGTCGTCGGTATCGGCCAGCTCGTAGAGGTCCCAGCAATATGTAAGGTTGCTTCCACTGTCTGCGTCGGTTGTTCCGGAGCCATCCAGCTTTTTGTCCTGCCCAGCCACCGCAGTATAGGGTCCACCGGCGTCCGCGACCGGGCTCTGATTTCCCACGAAGCGCTTGGTGAACCAATATGTCGTGGTTGGGTTTGGGTCCGTCCAGACCTCACCCTGGCCCCAAATATGGTCGCCGCTGAGAATGCCTTCGGTCTCACCGATTACAACCTGCTTAGTCCAGTTAGGCAGTGTCTGGTCACCGGCAAGGAACCAGGCCTGTTTTACTGTCTTTGGCTCGTCGTCGAAGCTCTCTTTTATGAGCAAGCTGGCAAAAACCTCTCCAAAGGTGGCGCTGTCGAGCATAGTGGTATGAAAGCCACATATCAGGTGAAGACCATCCATTGTCGCAGCCCAACCGCCAGGATTGGAAAGAACCTTGCATGCAGAAAGTGCCAGCCATTCTGCATCCTTGTCTCCCCATGTTGGTTTGCCCCAAAAGTCAATTCCATGCGACCAGTAAAACTCTCGATAGTCTTCAGGGTGTGTGAAGGTGATATAGTCAGGGGAACCGTGGCCCGAGTAATATGTGAAATCGTGGGTGTCCATATAAGAATCTTCTCTAGCGTCTTGCCACAGTCCCCTCATATATTTTGCCCGTGCATTTTTGTTCGGATACGGTTTGCCAGTCCATCCGAGCTCGGTTTCAAGTGCGTCTGTGAAACCGCCAGCATCGTGTTCTGTGTTCGGAATATTGTTTCTGCCCGAACAACAGCTGTAGTCCGCTATCCATTGACTCATGTAGGTGAGTTTAACACCATCGTCGTCTTTTACAACAGTAACAGTTGTATTGGCATCGCTACTGTGATATATCGTTCCATTGGCAACGTTATAGACGCCGTCCTCGATGTATGTTGCGGTGATAGTGTACTGGCCGGGGCACGCTTCGCCAGGAGCGTACCAGATGGTCTTGGCTTTGCCATCCTGGATATATTTGAAGCAATCTTTGAACCCGCCATAAGGAGCATCGTCCTCAAGCATAACGATACCGCTGGGAACGTAGAAGCCATTTTGTGCATCTTCAACACTCACAGTTAAATAGTCTTTTTTTCCCACATTCGGCTCATCAGGCGAGACACTCACGGTGGTTGTGGTGTCGCGTTCCACATAATCCACCGTGACGTCGCCGTCGATGCCGCTTGGACCGTATTGTTTTGTTCCCCAAGTGCAGCCGGAATAATCAGCGTGAATCGTGAATGTACCACCGGCACCCGGGGCCTTCCATTGAGCTGCCGCCATGCCACTTGCCACCGTACACGACCATGGATTTTGATCGAAGAACGTACCCCCTTCGTTGCAGCTAAAAGTAACCGTCCCCCCGCCTTCAATGGAGTTACCTGTCGTTTTGTCTTTGACGTTAACCGTAATAGCGATTGTTTGCAGGGCCTCCGTCGAGGTAGGCTCCAAGGTTTGATAGGTATCCGTATCACGATAGTCAAGTTCAGGATCCTCAACTTCAACAGTTACGCTGGTGCTGTTGTTGCTGTCGGTAAAATTGTATAATCCGTACTCCTGGCCCTGGTAGTAGGCCTCAATATTGTATGCACCCTCCGTTTCTGGTGCAGTCCAGGTAGTGGTTCTGCTTCCGTTTATCAAGCTCAGCGTGGTATCGCCAAGGGTTCCACCATTGGGGGCACTTAAATTTACCAGTCCGGCAACAGTGGTGCCGACCGCGTCCACGCTAACCTCAATTGTACAGACTCCTCCACCACCCACGGTTGTTGGGTCAGCAGTCACCGCAGTGTCGGTATCTTTTGTCTGTCTGCTTCCTCCGATGACGCTGAAATTCATATCAAGGGAAACGACTATCGACCATGTCCCATCGTCATTAAGTACGACTGTATCATTCATGGGCCCGTAAGGTTCGAGAAGTTCATAGGGCTCCACACTATAATCCCAACCTTGCTTCTCCCCGCCCCAATTCATGAAGGCGTCGGAGTCGGAGCTCAGATAGCACACTATCCACCACTTGCCGGCAGAAAGAGTTGGGGAACCGCCGGGACCCCATTGGAACGAGGTCCAGTCGGACTGGCCCCAGGGAATTTCGCTAACAGGCATCTCGCAGTACTCACTCGTGTCGGGCACGTCGCTGACGGGCAGGAGCACCGAAGCTTCTACTTCGCTCGATGGCACGCCATCAGAATCCGGATGGAGCTCCACAATCACATTGCCCGCACTGTACTGGAACCGATATAAATCCAACGTGATTTCAATGATGGTCGGGCTGCCTGAGACCTCAAAAGCCTGGGCAAACCTATTAGGGTCCGTTCCAAGGCGAGCACCGTTAAAGTGCTCATTCGCAGGCACACATACATGCTCGGTGATGACCACGGCAGAGACGGCATTATTGCAAAGACATAGTGTGAGCAGGATTAAGCTGATTAGAATACATTTTCTGAACATTTTTAAATCCACCAGAAACTGTTAATAATATTTATAGCGCAGTAATTGCGCACCGATACCATCTCATTCAATTTCCCAAAATGGGTGTCGTAGGCTTGCATTTTTCTACAGTTTTCTTTTAAGAGAAAAACACGGAAAACATTATTATTTTTTTGCCTTTGCTCTTGCTATCAAGAAGATTTACAAAAAATTATGCCGAAGATTGAGTTTTTTCGCTGCCCGAGATGTGGCGTTTTTTTCTGTACGCTTTTTTAATATCTCAAAAGAAAATTTCCTCATTTCACCTAACATAAGATTACCAAATATCAATATACAGCCGCTTTTCTCTGCTAAATCTGCAGCAAAAACATAGGGAAGCCATTTAGGTGGTTTTTTCTTTTGTTGTACAAATACAATTGTAACAAAGCTGAATACAAAAGTGGGAGAAGATTTCGTACGTTTATCAAAATACCGTAGTTACCACGTACTCGTATCCTCTTACAAACCTGTCAAACCGGGCAATTTGCTTTGCATCGACACGATATATTTGATGTATCTGTCGCTTTCTGCGTGGGTCTTGGTTAGAGAAAATGTAAAACGGCTATTGATTTTTACCTGAGCCGCCGTGGATTAGCCGTAACTGGCCGATGTTCGGTATAAATGCAAATCGCGATTTGCCAAAGAGTCTGAAGCCTCCCGGCCAATAAACAAACAAGGCTTTGCCAACAAGATAGTTACGGGGGACAATGCCCATTCGATAAGAGGAATCGTTATTACCGATGCCTGCTTTGCTCCACCATCTTCCGTCAAGACTACATGGACTATTGTCACCCAAAGCAAAGAATTCATTTTGTCCAAGTGTAAATGGCCTGCCTTCTGTAGCTCTGCCATGTTCGTAGCTGTTGCCTTGTTTTCCTGACGTATAGTGAATGTCCCTGCAAACGGCGATGTGCGAGAGGGAAATTTCGCCTGAGCCGAAGATTTTGACCTGCGACTGGATATCTGCTCTTCTGGGGCCTGCGTCATCGGGGCCGGAACCCAGGTCATAAGTCAGTGTTTCATCGCCGAATTGAAAAATCAACTGATGGTCAATGTTGGCGAATTTTACAAAAATTGGTCTTTCCAAATCCTGCGGTCCAATCTGCCTACTTATCAATTGCGTTTTCTGATCCTGAGATTTTTTTGTCAGACCCATTTCGCCGGCCAAATTCACCCAAGCATGATATTCACTTTCATATTTGCTTAATGATATACCGATTTGCCCCTGCTGCTGCTCGGTGCCAATGTAAAAACGCACCATCAGGTCACTGCAATAGGGCATGTAATAGTAATCCTGAACTTCGTCATAAGCATAAGTTGCTTTGAAGTCGTTTCCAGCCGTAGTGTCATAAATCAGCCAGTTTATTTCATCGGGTGGACTGTTTAGCTGAAAGATAGTAGGTTTCTCCTTGCTTCCGACGTCCCAATTTGAATTATTAAAGTTTCTAAACGGCTGTCGCCACTGGTGATTGTTAAAATAGGACTCAAGCGGTTGAACCGGCTGATAGTCATTATCGTAAACCGTCATCCACAAGTTGTCCTGAACTTTAGTGGGCTTTCGAGCAATCCTGCCATCAATATAAACATCTCCATCAATGATTTCCACCATTTCACCCGGTCGGCCAATCAATCGCTTAATATAACTTATGGTAGGGTCGAGAGGATTTTTGAAAACTACTACATCCCACCGCTTCGGCTCGAAAAATTGATAGATACACTTCAGGACGAGAATTCTATCACCGTTTGATACCCACATTGCTCCTTTGGGATGTGAGATGTATCCACAACTCGGACAGCGAGTCTGAGGTGGCCTGACCGGCCCTGACGGGACGGTATCCTGAAGCAACCCATATTTTTCAGGTGGAAAGCCATAATCGTATCTATAACCGCATTGAGAACATCGCAGTCGAAAATGGGCTCCTTTAAGCGTGTCAGCCATACTGCCTGTTGGGATACGGAACGCCTCGATTACAAAGGCCCGAAAAACAAGGGCCAATATAAAGGCGGTTATCACCCATTCAAAAGTATTTGCAATTTCAGCCGCTATACGCCTTCGACGGTCTTTTTTAGCTTCGGCTTTATCAACTCTACTCATATATATCAACGCTTTCGGACTCGCATTACTTAATGTTATTTATCGAAATATCTGAGAAAAACACTCCAACGCAATCTCGGCGACTATTTCCCAGGCAGCTCTGAAAAATATAAAAAAGAATTATGCCGACAAAACATCAGCCGGTCAATAGATTATTTATCATCGAGGCCTTCGCTTTTCACATAACTTACTATAAACAAACAGGTTATATCTAATATTCTTGGAAAATAATAGTTTGTGATGAGCGGATTCTTTTACGTTTATGCTCGGTAGCGTCTCGTTGTCAGAAGCCATATATTGACAGATTTGGGAGTTTTTGCTTTTTTGAAGCGAGATTTATTTTTTTGCAAGCCGAAAAAAATAAATAAAAAATCCTTGCTGTATAGAAGTCTTTATAGTATAGTAAGTTGTGTTATGTGGGCGTTTGTGCTTCCTGTGATTTATTATCGCGAATAAGCTGCAAAAGTCACACAGCCTGCGCCATTGTATTTTGGGAAGCGCGTTAGTGCTTCCTGTAAGGGATAAAAGAATGGGAACTCAGATAACAGCTATCCGACAGGTAATCAAAATTAAGTGCGGAACAGGTATGCGCTTATTTGTACTTTCCTGTCCTCGCAGTCATCATTTCTTGAAATGAGGTAGCTTATGGCAACAATCACAAAGAAAGAACTTGTCGACCGGATTGCAGAACGTACACAGGCAAAAAGAGTTTCGGTAAAACAAATAATTCAGGCATTTCTTGACGAGATCACGGCAGAGTTGTGTAAGGATAATCGTTTGGAATTCCGTGACTTCGGAGTCTTCGAGACAAGGACAAGAGCTGCGAGAGTTGCTCAGAACCCAAAGACTCTTGAGCGTGTCGAAGTTCCTGCGAAGCGCACGGTAAAATTTAAGATGGGTCGATTGATGAGACAAAATCTCTGTGGTCAAACTACAA
>CAZUTR010000158.1:0-6363 GCA_964623545.1 uncultured Pirellulales bacterium
CTGGATATCGAATTCCCATGCACGAACGGGTCACCCTGGAGTTGAACGCCACCTACAATCTTCAGGAAAACGGCCTGACCAGCTTTAAGCCTGAGATCATCGGGACTAACACATCTGATATAATTGGTGAGGCCACCATCTTCGCCAATCCAACGGACAAAATGAATCTCGTCCTGGGGTGGTTGCAGGAGCAGCGCTCCAGCTACAAACCGGATGACGATAAATATCAATCCATACCCTCATATCGTCATGAGCCTAAGAGCTTTTATGCTCAGGGTGACTATAAGTTCGACAAGTTTCTTAAACTCATTGCCGGCACGCAATGGAACAAATCAAGTTATGGCATCTCTGATTGGATATCACGATGTGGTTTAATTATAACACCGGTTGACAAATGGGGCCTCAAACTCCTTCGAGGAGAGGCCTTTAGAGCTCCCGCCACAGTGGAAACCGACCTCTATGACCCGGGGATTCTAAGGGGAAAAGAAGACCTGGAGCCAGAGGAAGTAACAACCTACGATGTACAGCTATTCTATCATGACGAGAAGACCTACGCCGCTGTTACGTATTTCCACAGTATAATAGATAAGCTCATTATTTACGATGCTACCGCCGTCCCGGATATGTCTTATATAAACGGAGGTGAGCAGAAGTTCAACGGCATTGAGTTTGAGGTCAAGCATTTCATCACACCACACTGGCACATCCTCGGCTCATTCATGCACCAGGACAACCAAACCGATGAAGGACTCAATCCCAGTGTAGTACCGGAATATATGTTTAAATTTGGCACAGCATACACTTGGGACTGGGGTACAGCGTCGTTATTCTGCAGTCACTTCGGCGAGCCGCCGGATATCTACTACCCCTCTTTATCTCCTCCATTCGGTTCGACGCTTATGGTCAATCCGGAACCTGAAGAATTGAACTTGGTTAATATGAACTTGGACCTTGACATCTCGAAATGGATGGGGCTCAACAAAGGCCAGTCCACTTTTACATTCCGCGTGGAGAACATCTTTGATGAGGAAATTTGTGTGCCGACGCTCGCATACTCCGGCACTCCGAACTCTTTTCCATACAACGCGGGTAGAACCTTCTACTGTGGATTGAAGATGAACTTCTAAGCACATCGACTACCACTATTCACTTCTCCAAGGGTCGGACCGACTTCCAGACAAATCTCTGAAAGTATTTCTCGTCTGATGTTAGCGTAATTTCACCTGCCACACTTAAATCCGGGCTAAGCCATCCGTTAACATAAATGTCACCTACTCTTATTCTGAGTCCTCCTGTCTCAAAGTGCGTCTCCTGAAAATTGAAATTGCCCTTTGTCAGAAAGTACAGTCTCGAAGCATCCTCACCGCTTTCATCTTGATATATCTTCCCGGGGAAAACCTTCCCTTCAAAACCACCTTCCTGTATGTCACATGATGCCTTCTTGGAATTATAGTAGTGTCCATACCATGCACCCCCAACATCCCCTGTTGGGGATATAAGCACGTGGATTTCACCACGCGACTCTCCACTTTCCGGAAGACTCACACTAACATCATATTCAAGTACCTCGGTAATTTTGGGTTGTTCATCGCCGATTTCTTTCGGCTCCTCTTCACTCGCCTGCCGAAGCTGCCACTCCTTCCAGGGTGGAAGTTCCGATGTATCAGGGTCAATCTCCGGACGAAGTTTCGGCAAAATAAAATAAGTAACTAACCCTATGACAATCAAAATCCCCAGCACCAAAATCAGAACACTACCATTTCGTTTTTTAGCAATTCTGCTTGGAAATAAATTTTGCATAACTATCTCTCCTTAAAAGAAATTTTATTTTAAATTATTATATCCCTTGCCCGACGATATGTGTATAAAAAAATATTTTGTCCCGTCCCATCTGTTATTGCGGATTATGCCAATGAGGGAGCAATCTCAACCACAAAAGAGTAGATTGCAAATCGCGAAGTCTATCCTCTGTCATTTGCCTGTTCATATATGTCTTTGATGCGTTTGTTTGTCGGTTGCCTTCTGCTGAAAAACGTTTTTCTATATGTTGGTTAATGGTTGATTACAACCACTGGTTCGCTCATAAATAGAACAGAGGCCTATACCTTCGTTGTATAGGCCCCTGATTAAAACAAACTCTTCTGCTCACATCTGCCTGTGCTGCTACAAGTGCAGGCAACTGAGCGACGTAAAAACTATTTATGGCTCTGGCCAGTACTTCTCTTCGAGCCAGTGTTCGGCAAAGATAGCATAATCACCAAAGTCGATTTTATTAGGATCTGTGATGTGCAGGTCCGTCAACGCTGCAAGCGGTACATAAAGACTGCCGGTGCCATCGGTTGCCAGGTATGCTATTTCTTCGGGCGACAGTGCATAATCATAGACTTGGAAGTCATCTATCTTGCCGATGAACCAGCCCCACCACAGGTTTCGTGCGCCAATGTAAAACTCACTAACAGGCGTCTCGAACATCGGTGACGTGACTTCTGTTGCCTCAGCCAATAATTGACCATTGTGATATAAACCCATTGTACCTGCATCAGCATCCTTGGTGAATACATAGTGATTCCATTGCCCTGAAAAATTAGCGGCGTTTAGTGGCGCGCCGTAGCTGCACCAATCGTCAAGTACTCGCCATTCTGCACTAGGACCAAATCCGAAAATCGGGGGAGACGGCGAAGGACAGTGAACCTCTACAATCTCAATATTATCTGTCCAGACTCCAAACAGACCGTTCCAGTTGTCCTGCGGATTATCAAGGTCACAATTGATCCACGCTGCAAAAGTTATTTTATTCGTTGTCGAAACAAAGTTTAGTGCCTCTGGTACAGCGTAAATGAACGTTTGATTGCCGGCAAGCAGGTTGATACAGCCGTTACCGTCACGGCCGCCGCTGGTTTCCCACGCATCATCGCTCAAATTCTCGACCGTGCCATTAAAGTCACCTGCCACGTTAGGGTCGTAGTCCGGCGCCCAGTTCTTAACGACACTGCCCTCGGTCTCTTCAAACTTGTACCAGAGTACTGGTGAACTCGGCTCTACTATCGTGTCATACTCAAGTGTCTGGTCAGCTAAAAGCCAGTCAATTACAAAAGCACTAAGGTCCCAGACATTGACCACGCAATCTGGCACATATTCTGGGCCGCTGATATCGCCTACAGGACCCTCGCCACGTACGCACCTGTGCTCAAACACTCTGATGTCGTCAAATATGACCGTTCCTTCGCCACCAACCGGATCTTCGTATGTATTACCCTGAAGCCCAAAGCCAATACGGATAGACTTGATATGATTCAGGTCCAGGTCTGGATTTTCGTCGGTGAAATCACTCAGCTCGATGGCCCACTGCTGCCAGGTGCCTTTCCTGGCTGCATTCGGGTCAGGATTGTAAATGTAAGAGAAGTGACCCTGACCATAGGGGCCGACACTGCACATGTCCTCCAGCCCGACATACATCCTGTCGTAAACAGGGTCGCAATCATTATTTCCTTGACCCTGGTAGGACAACTCAATCGCTAAAAAGGTTGCGTTTACTTTATCATCCGGCGTTAAATCTATACCGTCGGCATAATATCGAAGAATCTCAGAGTAGTGGTCTTCGTATGAATCTTGTTCAGGAGGAAAATCAGCGTTATTGACATCGTCATTGTCATAGAAATAACTCATTCCGTAACCTGTCTGACCTCCTGAATCACGAAGGATTCTCGAACCGGGTAATTTACCAAGGAAACCATCAAAGACGAGTGGGTTGTAATCGCTACTACCACAGTTACTCTGGGGGTTCCTCTGAATGTGACCGTCCAGCCACCAGAACCGCATGTCATTGTTCAGGTCAAGTCGCAGGTCATTTCCATCATAGTAAGGACAGGCAGCGTCTCCTTCTGGGTCGCTGATGGTGTAATACTCAAAGTCGTCTATTGTAATATAATCAGGTATCGTAAAGCTCCAGACATCTCCAGGCCAGTTCTGGTCTTCATAAGCAGGATTGACCTCATCTATACGCCAGTAGTAAGTTGCCTCTAAGTCAAGATTACTCAGTTCATATTCGGTTCCAGGTTGATTGCCTTTGAAGATTCCTGTTGTGTCGTTGTCATTTGCATTGGCTACACCATTATAATCTGTGCCGAAGTAAACATCGTGGCTTGCAGCGTAAGGCCCCGCTGTCCAGGTTAGCTTTAAAGCATGAATTTGGATGCCGGTTGATTCATCAGCAGGATAAGGGGCTCTGGCATTGGGATTGATGGTCGTAAACCGCCACACATCACCTTTAAAGAAGAGACTACACGCGTCGTTGACCTCGTCAACTCGCCAGTAATAAGTTTGACCTGTTTGAAGAGCTTCTGGAACAACGTAATTCGGGTCATCATAAGCCCGCCGTACACGGTAGACGTCATTCGGGTCAGGGTCATCTGCTTCCATATTGGTTACTTCCGTCTCATTAGTGCCGATGTAAACATCGTGCTCTGCTCCTGCGAATCCCGGTGTCCATGAAAGCTCCAGCCCCGCACTATGACTAACTTCTATTTCGTAATCAGCAGGATTTGGATTTCTGGCCTTACACTGGACCGTGAATGACCAAACTTCTCCCTCCCACAAACCTGGCGCACAGGTATCATTGACCTCGTCAACTCGCCAGTAATAAGTTTTGCCGAACTTGAGGTTCTCCGGTATGTCATAGTCATCGTCACCAACCGCCTGTCGAGCACGATAAACCTCAGTCGCACCCGGGTCGCCGCTGTTATTCGCTTCGTTAACATCTTCGAAGCTTGTACCGAAATAAACATCGTGGTTCTGTGCATAGTCGCCTGGTGTCCAGCTTAGGTCCGTGCTAACATCCACATGTATCTGAGTGTCGAATGGAATCGGATAATGGGCATTTACGGAATTGAAAAAATGCGCATTGTCGAAGCGATAACCGCCGATAGGCGTCCCACTCGATTGTACGACCATAAAAAGTTCCACGTACCCCGGAACCTCGGGAAGTAAACTAAAATCAACCTCATCAGAGTAATTCCAGGTTATCCTCGTCGTATAGACGCCTTGACCAATGATTGGATTACCGGGAGAGGTAGGATTACCCGTATCCTCGGCATAATCGAAAGTACTGATTTGCTTCCATCCATTCCCTTCACTATTGATAACAAAGGATTCTATCTGGCTGAAGTCCGAGCCTTCCCACTCGGCATCGACCCACGTAATGTTCACTGAGAAGTGGGTGTTATTCTTAAAGACGCTAAGCAAAGGTTCTTCGAGCATCGAGAGGAGCCAGGGCCCGCCCCACGCGCCGCTTGCAGGTACTACGTGAACGCTCCAGTTGCCTAATGTGACCCCCGTAGTACTGTAACTATACGTGGAATCATTCATCGTCGCCCATCCGTCCGTATCCCGTTCCCAGTCACCTGTCACAACGCCGTAAGCCGCAGGTACAAGAAACAGAACAAAAACAGAAAAGATTAAAAGACACAGTTTTTTAGACATAATGCTACTCCTTTCATAAAAAGGACCTTAAAATATTAAAAAACTATGAGTTATTCTGGTTTTAGCTACAAACTAAAAACCCTGCATTTCTCAGCGAATAAATAATGCTGCTTTGCAGATTAATTGATGAGCACAAACAGCCGTCAGCTATGAACGAAGCCGAAACGCTGGATGATACACAACCCTTGTTCTCCGTAACCTAAACTGCCGTCCACCTCACTGTTGGCCTCTGACCGCTGACCCTTATAGATATGCTCCGCATCCGGTGGCCACGCCTAATCTCGACCAACAATAATGCCACATACAGTCAACTATACTGTAGTGAGCGTCTTTCTTTTCTTTCTCTTGCCCTCTCAAAAACTGTTAATATCTCAACGGCGCATAACACAAGCACCGATTTCTCTTCACAAAAATTAACGAGATAAGCTCTAAAAACCACATTTCATGCCCCATTTCAGAACAACAAAAAGTGACTAAACACAGCTATATTATACACTTTCCTGATTTTCTGTCAATAATTTTATTTATTTGCTCCACCCCCCCTCAGGTCTTTGAAACACCGCAAAAACCGCTGTAAAAGCGCTCTTAACCAATCAATATTCACTATTTTGCCTGGGGTACAATCGTGAGCTTGCCCCCTTGGGAGGGAACGCTTTGTGTTTATCCGTCCTCCGGCTGTTCATAATTAGGTGGCTTGATTCCCTGAGAGACAAAAAATTTCTCCATCTGCTTTTTGTCGTTTTGAGGTATCAGCCGTTTGGGGCGCTCGTTTTTCTCCCCCTGATAGTTTGATGTTTGCAAATGTGCGATAAAATTCGATATCATTCCGCTGATTTGCGTACAAAGTTCGTAAAGCTGGCCATATTCTTCTTCTGCGATATAATT
>CAZUTR010000159.1:0-6361 GCA_964623545.1 uncultured Pirellulales bacterium
ATCGTGGAAAAATCTGAGTTCGGAGGGACCTGTCTTAACCGCGGGTGTATTCCATCAAAAGCATTACTGGGCTCTGCTCATACCTTACTGAGAGCAAAGCAGGCTCCTGTTATGGGAGTTGATGTTGCATCGGTGTCGCCGAACTGGGCAAAAATACAGGAACGCAAGGAAAGTGTGGTAGCCGGTTTTAAAAAAGGACTTACTTCTATAGTTCAAAGCAATAAGATTAAGATATTCGAGGGTAGAGGTATAGCCAGTTCAGCAAACAAAGTAAACGTCGAATCAAATAATGGAAGTATTGAGCTTGAGACAACAAAGGGAGTAATTATAGCTACCGGTTCAGAGCCGATTGAGATTGGTGCTTTTCCATTCGATGGCCAAACGGTTTTGAGCAGCACCGAAGCCCTGTCGTTATCTGAGATTCCGAAATCGATGGTCGTTGTCGGCGGGGGAGTCATAGGTTGTGAGCTGGCTTGTGTGTATTCTGCGGTCGGGACGAAAGTAACGATTGTCGAGGCGCTTGAAAGAATTTTAAATACGGAAGATAAATGGGTCAGCCAGTTAATGGCCCGTGAGCTGAAAAAGCTCGGCATAGATGTTCTTGTCGGAAAAAAGGTTACAGCAGTCGAAAAAACTGGTTCAACTGCAAAAGTTTTACTCGGTGGCTCAGAGGCAATCGAGGTGGAGAAGGTCCTGGTTTCTGTCGGACGAAGGCCTGTATGTGATAAGCAGACGATTGAGGCTCTTGGATTAAAAATGAACGGCCTGGCAATAGCGGTAAATGAAAAGATGGAAACGAATGTTCCAGGTATATATGCCATCGGTGATGTGGTTGGCAAAACTTTTCTGGCCCACGGTGCGTTCGCAGAAGCGGAGGTTGCGGCCGATAACATAACCGGCAGAAATGCAGAGATAGGAGACTATTCTCTGATTCCGCGGGCGATATACACGTTTCCGGAGGTAGCTTCGGTAGGCAAAACGGAAGATGTGTGCAAACAAGAAGGTATCGATATAGATGTCGGCAGGGCGTTTTTCAGGGCGAACGGCAGGAGTCTCGCGCATAATGAGACGGTCGGCGAAATAAGGGTGGTGCGGGAAAAGGCCACAGAAAAGATTCTGGGAATTGCGATGGTCGGTGCCGTAGTAACAGAGCTTATTGCTGCTGCAAGATTTCTTATCGGCAGCAAAGAAAAATTTGAAGAGGTAAGCTTTGCTCATCCAACGGTTTCAGAGGTCATCAAAGAGGCCTGGGAAGATGCCTTTGGATTGAGTGTGCATATGCCGCCAAAGGTCGGCAGATAAAGTTAGAGTCTTTGTATATCAAAACTAATATGAAAATATGTTTATGGGGGTATAAGGACACGGTTTTTCGAACTAAAACGTTTGTAACTACCTCTAATAAATAGGATTGGCGATTTTGGGATTGACTTTTATCGTTAAATTGGTTATCATATTAATATGCATTGATATTACTTGATATGGGTCGACATAAGCCAGAGAATTTAGGTTGTTAAAACATTGCACCAACGGGAGAGAGCACATTTTGATTAAATGAGATACGAAGATTATGTGGAGAGATGTAAAAAACAAATCTGAAACTCGAACTGGCGCAGAGAATACAGCTTTGAGTCAAACGGAGCAACAACTATTGCAGGCTCAGGAATTTTGGCATTCTGTCGTAGATAATATGTCCGAAATCATTATGACCGTTAACCGTGACGGCATTATTCTATCTATCAATCATACCGTTCCAGGTATGACCCCGGAACAGGCGATTGGCAAGAGTATTTATGATTATATAAAAGCCAGCCATCACGAAATCATGCGAGACTCGGTTAACCAGGTTTTTCAAACGGGAGTTGACCAAAGAATTGAAATTATCGGTTCCGGACCATACGGAGCTACTTCATGGTATGAGAGTAGGATCACGCCAATAAAGATTAAAGAACGCATCGCGGCTGTTAGCATTGTTACCACCGATATCAAAGAGCGTAGAAAAACTGAGGAAGCCCTGAGGGGAAGTGAAACTAAGTATAGAACGCTTCTTGAGAATCTTCCTCAGAGGATATTTCTTAAGGACACAAACTCAGTTTACGTATCCTGCAACGATAATTTCGCCAAAGACTTAAAGATTAGGGCTGAAGAATTGACCGGAAAGACAGACTATGATTTTTTCCCTGAGGAACTTGCGAATAAATATAGGGCAGATGATAAGAGCATTCTCGAATCGGGACAGTCTAAAGACATTGAAGAAAGATATGTGCGAGGAGAACAGAAGGGAATCATTCACACTGTCAAAACACCTGTCAAAGATAAACAGGGGAAAATAACAGGGATATTGGGTATTTTCTGGGATATCACCGAGCAAAAGAAAACGCAGGAGGAGATAAAAAAGTTCAAAACTATTTCCGACGAGGCAGGCTATGGGACAGCTATAGCCGATATTAATGGCAATATAATTTATGTCAATGAGTCTTTCGCAGAAATGCACGGATATAAATCTGGGCAACTGATTGGAGAGAACCTGTCGATTTTTCACAATGAAGAACAAATGCGGAATGTTATAAGATTAAATGAGCAATTAATACAACAGGGCAGTTATATTGCTGAGGAGGTATGGCATAAAAAAAGAGATGGCACGGTCTTTCCAACATTAATGAATGGAACATTGATACGAGATGAAAAAGGAAAACTGTTATTTATGGCCGCCACGGCGGTGGATATTACCAAGAACAAAAAAACCGAGGATGCACTACGGGACAGTGAGAATAAGTATAGAACGCTTCTTGAGAATCTTCCTCAGCGGATATTTCTTAAAGACACAAACTCAGTTTACGTATCCTGCAACGAAAATTTCGCTAAAGAATTAAAGATTAAGGCCGAGGAATTTACTGGAAAGACAGATTATGATTTTTTCCCTAAGGAACTTGCGGATAAATATAGAACAGACGATGAGAGCATTATCAAATCAGGCCAGACCAAAGATATTGAAGAAAGATATGTGCGAGAAGGGCAGGAGAGAATCGTCCACACAGTTAAAACACCGGTCAGAGATGAACGGGGAAAAACAATAGGGATATTGGGTATTTTCTGGGATATCACCGAGCACAAAAAAAGAGAAGAGCAGCTCAAGGAATCCGAGCAGAGACTTAGAACTATTTTTGAGAATGCTGCGGACGGGATAGTTTTAGCGGATGTGCAGACCATGAAATTTACCACATGTAACAAAATGTTTTCTCAGATGCTTGGTTATGAGCCGGATGAGATTAAAAACCTGGGAGTTGAGGACGTACATCCTGAGCAGGACCTTCCAAATGTTATAGAGCAGTTTGAAAAGCAAGTGAGGAGAGAGATAACTTTGGCATACAATATTCCTGTTAAAAGGAAAGACAGCAGCATTTTTTATGCCGATATAAATTCATTTCCCATAACGCTTCGCGGGAAAACATACCTTATGGGCATATTCAGGGATATTACTGAACGAAAAGCAGCAGAGGAGCAAATAAGAAAGCTAACTTCAGCGGTTGAACAATCGATTGACGGAATAGCCATATTGGACCTGGAGCCAAGATTGCTTTATGTGAACAAAGCATATGCGCAGATGCATGGATATACAACTGAGGAAATAATAGGGATGCACATAACAAAACTTCACAAACCGGGTCAGATGAACGAATATGAGCGGGATCTTAATCAGATAAGAACCAAGGGCTCTTGGGAAGGTGAAGTACAACGTGTGAGGAAGAATGGCTCAGTTTTTCCTGCGTATATATCTGTTACTGTTTTAAAAGATAGTGACGGAGAGCCAACAGGAATTCTTGCAGTAACACGAGATATAACGGAGGCCAGGCAAAGGGAAAAGGAGCTTGATATATACCGTGAGAAAATGGTTAGAGCTGAACAGCTCGCATCGCTGGGGACTTTAAGCGCAACCCTCGCCCACGAACTGACTCAGCCACTTACGACTATTCGTCTAGCGATAGAGAATTCGTTGGCAGAACTTCAGAATACATCCTGTCCGGATACTACGCTCGAAGGTCTCAGCGACGGCCTTGCTGATGTTTCGAACGCAACGTCGATTGTTGAAAGATTTCGCAATTTCGCAAGACAATCCTCTGAGAGGAATGTGGCAGAAGTGGACTTGAAAGTGGTTAGTGAGAGAATTATAAAGTTATTGACTGAGAGTGCGCAAAGGGCGCAGCTGAGCATGTATTTAAAGGGAATAGAGGAACTACCGAATATTTATTGTAATGAGAAAGATTTGGAACAGTTGTTCTTTGCATTGGTTCAGAACGCAATACATGCGGCCGATGGTGAGGAGGAAAACCAACTGGTTATCAGTGGAGTTAAAAAGGATGAGCAGGTCGAGCTGAGTTTCTCCGATGACTGTTGCGGAATCGCTCCGGAGAACATTGACAAAATTTTCGACCCGTTTTTCACGACAAAGGCGGCAAATAAGGGAACAGGACTTGGACTTTCTATTGTTCAGCATATAATATCACAAGCTGGCGGAAAAGTCCGCGTAGAAAGCAAGCTGGGCGAAGGAACGAAATTCTTCGTGACATTTCCCATCAACAGAAATCAAGGTTTCTGACGGATATAAATGGAAGACTATAGTAAACAGCATATCTACTTCGTTGACGATGAGCCGAATGTTCGAAAAATAGTTGCCAGAACCATTGAGCAGCTCAGAGTGAAAGTAACCTGTTTCGCCAGTGGGGCTGATTGCCTTGAAAAATTAGCTCTCCAACACTGTGATTTACTGATTACAGATGTTAAAATGCCCAAAATGGACGGCATAGAGCTATTAACCGCAGCAAAAAAACTTAATCCGTCTTTACAAGTGCTGGTTATAACCGGATATGGAGACATACCAATGGCTGTCAGGGCTGTTAAGGCTGGCGCGTTGGATTTCATCGAAAAACCACTCGATAGGAAGGGTTTTCTGTCCATTGTTGAGTCGGTTCTGAGAAGGATTCGTCGGTCTGACAGACTTTTGGGTAAGACTCTGACAGCAATAGAGATAAAGGTTCTGCGGTTGGTTTTGGAGGGTAAGACAAACAAGCAAATCGCCAATTCATTGCACCGTTCTATACGGACCGTAGAAGACCATCGGAGCCACATTATGCGTAAGCTCGGCGTCGATAATCTTGTTGACCTTGTTAAAAAAGCTACTATTATGGGATTAGTGACCCCGATTGTACCCAAATAACCGAATAAAGCTTTTTAACCCGCTTTAGGCAATCTTCTTCATCCGTGTTTAGCTCAATATTTTTCTGTCAAAATCCCGTATTTACCACGATTGAAGGTATTTGTGATGTCAGCTAATATATAATTAATACGTTATAGTTTTATTGATGGTGCAGTTTTACAGAAGCAATAAAAGATAGTGCTGAATATTAAATTTGCTGTATGAGAAAAAGAGGAAAAAAGCGATATTTTATGTCAACTCGTGGATTGGCCGCCAGCCCGTGGTTTCTGATGTCGGTAAAGATGACATCGGTTTTTCCTCAACTTAATTCTTCGAGTTCGAGGTTTTTGAAAGTTCGACACTATGAAATAGTGAGAGGAGTATAAATTCCGAGTCAATCCACTTCAGAAGGGCTGGGGCTAGCCTTCTCTCCAGCCCATTTTTTTTGCGCTTTCCCACCCTTTATCATTTCGCGGTTTAAAAACGCCTAAGATTCTCCGAGAGGGAAGCCACACAGATAAAAAGCCTATTCTCCCAAAAAATGAAAGATTATTGACTCATGGAGGGGGGAGTAATAATCGGGGCGACAGGACTCGAACCTGCGACCTCTTGACCCCCAGTCAAGCGCGCTAGCCAAACTGCGCCACGCCCCGGTAATATATATTCTAACTGAATATACAGGAAATGTACAAATGAAAATCGGTGTTTAGCCTTCAGCATATCTCAGGATAAGCATTTATGGGGAAGTATTCAGGCGTATTTTCCGAATTTTTTGTATGCGTCGAATAGCGCTACGATGTTTTGTATTGGTGTATCTGCCTGGATATTGTGGGCAGTGCAGAAAATAAAGCCGCCACCTTTTGCGATGGTGTCTCGGCAGTGCTTGACTTCGTTGCGTACATCATCCGGCGTGCCATAAGGCATTGTTTGTTGAATGGAGATGCCACCGTGGAAAGAAATTTGTGAGCCAAATTCCTTATTTATTTTTTCATAATCCATATTCGAAGCGTCCGGCTGGATTGGATTTAAAATATCGAGGCCGCAATCGATGAAGTCGGGAATGAGTGGATAAATGCAGCCGCAGGTATGATGTGCAACTTTGCACCCAAACTCGTGGCCGATATCGATAAAGCGCCTGAAACCATCTTTCAATAAATTTCTCCATAAATC
>CAZUTR010000160.1:0-6321 GCA_964623545.1 uncultured Pirellulales bacterium
AGTCTGAAGGAGCGATTGATTCTACGGAGCTTGAGACCTATTACATAAGTCGTCATTTTATCGACTGTACCAGATGACCTTCGCATTTTCGCCGAACTTGGCCGTGAAGTACTTGACATCCGCACGATTATAGCTCTAAATGCTCGTAGCTTTACAAGAATATCAAAGAAGCCTTATCATGCGGAAATGAAGCTTAACTTTGATAAGGAAAAATATAATCATCGTTGAAAAATTAGCGTTTTTAGATTCAGCTTTCGTAATTGAGCAGAAGTTTCACGCGAAAGGGAGTGTTTGTTAAGAGTATTAACGCAGAACCTGATGATACTCAGGTGTGCAACTTAAGCTTTATAGTGGTTAGTAATTGAATATGCGGGCGGTAATACAGAGAGTTTTGCAGGCGGAAGTGAAAGTCGGTGAGAAAGTAGTCGGGCAAATCGGCAATGGACTTTTGGTTTATCTAAGTGTTGGTAAAGACGACAGCGAGAAAGATGCGGAGTTTATGACGGACAAATTAGTGAACCTGCGGGTATTCGCCGACGAACAAGGCAAGATGAATCGAAGCGTTCTCGATGTCGGCGGGCAAATTCTGTTGGTGAGTAACTTCACACTTCACGGCGATTGTAGAAAGGGGCGTCGGCCCGGATTCGATGCTGCGGCAGAGCCGGGCAGGGCGGAGGAGCTGTACGAAAAAGTGGCCGAGGCAATCGGCAAAACTAATGTTGGTGTTGAAAAAGGTATCTTCAAAGAGCACATGCACGTGAGCAGTGTTAACGATGGACCGGTGACATTTCTGTTAGACAGCAGCAGACTGTTTTAGAAACGGGTACTTAAGTTCACAGATATCAAAGAAAATTTTCTTGATAAATGAGAATAGATAATATATATTAATATATACAAGAACAGCGATAAATATAGCTGACTGATGCACCGGATATATGGATGGGGGAGAGGCTTTTCAAAATGAAAAGGATAGTATCAACAATTTTTGTTTTGGCTCTGTGGTTGATGCTTTGCGTTGAGGTTGCGTTCGCAGGCGCGGGGCCGCTTCCGCCACCGATAGCTACAGAAAACAGTGTGGAAGTCTGCCTGAACAGCAGGTACTCGATCCATGGCCCCCTGAGCGGCACCGCCACCGACCAGCAGATAAGTAATATCGTATGGGCCGCAGGGAAAGTTCCGTTCACAGGGACTCACAGGGATATATATGTCGTCACGCCAACTGGAACATATCTATATGACCCGGCCGGTCACTCGCTCAGCGAGCATTCAATTGATACAGTGTCCGATGGTGCATTTGCGATAAGATATGAAAGAGAACTTGATTTCGATGCCGGGGTTTCGTTTATGCCGGCACTGCTTGCGTCTGTTTCTCTGCGGAACAGCACTGAATCGCCGGTGGTAAGCTGTCCAAGAGGGATGGGACACCCAACGACATGGGTGCATTTTGGAGTACAATCAGTTAGTGGATTAACAGCTGACTTGGTAGTGCATTGTTCTATACCGGAGGGTCAGCCGGGATGGCTGCCGGACCCTTGTACTACGGGTGATAACAATCTTGAAGAGGTGCTTGCCAATCTGAATTACTCCAGCAGTTTTGCTCAAACGAATTTGACATTGCAGGAAACTTCCCAGATTCTATGGGCAGGATATGGCTGCTCCGATCATACAACATTGGTTAATGGTAGAGCGGGCTTAACCGTTCCTTCAGCAATTGCCAGATATTATTTGACCCAGCGCATTTATTTGGCAAACGAAAATGGTGTTTATCGTTATCATAACAGGAATCCCAGCGCAGATTTGACTACGAGGGACCATAGAGTCGAGCAGATAAACGCCGCTGATATAAGAGGCACTCTGCAATCCGCCGTTAGCGGCTTGCCCCAGGCGCCGTGTTATGTCATACTTTGCCTTGATTCTGATGAGGAAGATGAGTTCGCCCAATTAGAGGTGGGCTTTGTAGCCGGTAATATGCTCATCCAGGCCACCGCAATCGATTTAGGTTGTCACTTTAAGACCAAGCTAATCACCGGCGAGCAGAGCAGTATCCAATCAGCTGCAAATATACCCGCATCACACGAACCCCAGGCGATAGTCAGCATAGGTCCAATTACTGCCCAGGTGTCTATTTCTGTGGTTCTTCAGGGAGATAGTCGTCCTGACGCGGGGTGGATTGTTCCGTTGAACGTCAAGTTCTTTGCGCCGGGAGCTGATGTATTAAATGATACTCCGAATTACGAGTTCAACTTGACTACTTCCAAATCTGGTAACTCGGCTGTCTGTGAGGCAACGGGTGTTGCACCAGGCACGTACGATATCACCGCAATTAGTGCACACACTTTGATGAATGCCAGGAGAAGCGTTGTCATTTCAGTGCCAAATACATCGGTGGACATGGGTACACTTTTAGAAGGCGACTCAAACAATGATAACATAGTTAATTTTGCTGATTATGCCATCATGTCGGGGAGTTGGCTGATGTCCAAAGGGCAGGCTGGGTATGATGCTATGGGGGATTTCGACCGCAATGAGATTATTAACTTATATGATCTTAGTCTCTTGGCGGCCAATTGGCTGAGAATATCACCGGTAGAAATCCTGCCTTAATTATGTTTGAATATTTTATCTGTTGTGGATTTTTGGCTAAATAACCTTTTCGAGTTGTAGTAATTTTCTTTTTAATTTTACTCCACCGGGGGCGGAGAAACCGGCGAGTCGGCCATCGGTTCGTATCACTCTATGACAGGGAATGAGCAGCGGCAGTGGATTTTTTGACAGGGCCGAACCGACCGCCCTTACAGCATCAGGTCGACCCGCTTTTTTCGCTAATTGTGAGTAGGTCATCGTCTGTCCATACTGTATTTGTCTGCAGGTGTTTAAAACCAATCGTGTAAAGGGGCTAAGCGTGTCCAGGACGACAGGAACACTTTTATCAAAATTTACTACAGAGCCATCAAAATAGGTTTTTATCTGTTGTTGTACGACTTTGAGATAATCGGTTTCAAATTGAGCATTGGGCGGATTTTTCAGGAGTAGGCGCTTGACCGCACCGCGTTCGGCAAGCGGGAGGCAGCAGCGCAACAGGCCGGCGTTGGTACCTGCAATACCAAAATAACCCCATTTGGTCTTAAAAATCGTATATTTTATGGTCATGTGCATATTCGAGCAGTAACTGTTACTCAAAATTCATATAATGAGCCAAATTCATTGACGCAAGGACAAAATTTTGATAAACTTCAAAGTTTGTAAAAAAGAGCAGCAAAGGGCTCATTTTGGATTATGTCTCTACAGGAACTGAGAAAGCGAATAGATGAACTCGACCATCAGCTTGTGAAGCTGCTTAATGAGCGTGCGCGCGTAGTTGTCGAGATTGGTAAGCTGAAGAACAAGACCGGCGGACAGATTTACGCACCGGACCGTGAAAGGCGGGTGCTTGAAAAAATTATCAAAGACAACGAAGGCCCCCTGCCTGATAAATGTCTTGTGGCAATATGGCGAGAGCTGATGAGCGGTTCTTTCGTTTTGGAAAGACCTTTGCGGGTCGGCTATCTTGGTCCGGCGGGCAGCTTTACACATACGGCTTCACTTCTTAAGTTCGGTCAGAGTGTCGAATATGAGCCGTTGATGGATATTTTCAGTATCTTCGATGAGGTCAGCAAGGGACATTGCGATTTGGGTCTTGTACCCGTGGAAAATACGATGGGCGGCGGTATCATCGAGACACTGGATGCCTTGATTGACTCCGATGTCAAAATCTGTGCCGAGGTTCTGATGGCAATCCATCATAACCTGCTGGCGAATTGCTCACTGGATGAGGTCGAGAAGATTTACTCGAAGCCGGAAGTTTTTGCCCAGTGTCGCAAGTGGCTGAGCGCGACCTTCAAGGAAGCCAGGACTATTTCGGTTGCGTCCACCGCCAAGGCGGCGCAAATGGCGGCGGAAGAAGAAAAGACGGCGGCTATCGGCTCGCGGGTCGCAGCGGAGTTGTACGGGCTCAGGATTGTTTGTGAGAATATCGAGGATATCGCGAATAATATAACGCGATTTCTGGTAATCAGTAAAGAAGATGCCAAGCCGACCGGCGATGATAAGACGGCAATACTATTCAGCACGGCTCATAAGGCGGGGGCATTGGCTGATGTACTCGATGTTTTTAAGAAATACGATATCAATCTGACAAATATAGAATCCAGACCCAGCAAGAAGCGCGAGTGGGAATACTATTTCTTTGCGGATTTTATTGGGCACAGGACAGAAAAAGGGGTTAATAAGGGACTGGATGAGGCACGTAAGCATTGCCTGCAGCTTTCGGTTTTAGGCAGCTTCCCGAAGGCGACGGAATTGCTTTAGCAGATATTTGTTGGTTTGGCGGGAACAAAATTGACACACAAGACATAGGAGTTTTTATGAGAAAGCCGTTTGTTGCGGGCAACTGGAAGATGAATACGGACAGTAACGGCAGTGTGGAACTGGCCAAAGCTGTTGCAGCCGGGACGACAGAGATCGCAAGCTATAGTGTTGACGTGGCGGTAATACCACCTTTTGTTTATATTCCTGTGGTTTTCAAGGCGCTTCACACTGCCCATATAGCTGTCGGTGCTCAGGATATGTATTTCGAGCAGAAAGGTGCCTTCACGGGCGAGATAAGCGCGGCGATGCTGAAAGACATAGGTTGCACGTATGTTTTGTGCGGGCATTCCGAAAGGCGGCATGTTATTGGAGAGAAAGACGATTTGGTGAACAAGAAAGTTACGGCTGCTATAAACGGCGGCCTTTTGCCGATACTTTGTGTAGGAGAGCTGATTGAAGAGCGAAAGGCAGATAAGACAACTGAAGTAGTGAGCCGACAGATTAAAGCTGGCCTGGATGGACTGAGTGCCGAGAAGGTTTCTGCGGTTACGTTGGCTTATGAACCGGTCTGGGCAATCGGGACAGGCCTGACTGCGGCACCTCAGCAGGCACAGGAAGTACATGCTTTGATTAGAAAGCTGCTGGCCGAGATGTATGATAGTGAATTAACTGAAGAAATTCGTATTCTTTATGGCGGCTCGGTGAAGCCGGACAATGCGGCTGAGCTTATGCGGGAGCAGGATGTGGATGGTTCGCTGGTCGGCGGTGCGAGTTTGAAGGCCGATGACTTTATTGAAATAATTCAGGCGGCGGCATAAGCGAGGAATTTAAAACTTTAAATATAATCGGCTATAAACAATATGTTTGAATTTTGTTAGTGAACTGTTTTTAGTCTTAATTACAGGAAAAAGATATGCCAATTTTTTCACTGTTAGCAGTTAGTTTTATTATGAAGGTAGTAGCGGTTATTTTTGCCCTCTGCTGTCTGTCGTTGGTTCTGATTGTTTTGATTCAGAAAGGCAAAGGCGGCGGCTTGAGCGGAGCACTCGGCGGCGGAGCCATGAGCAGTCTGCTGGGTTCTCAAAGCAAGGGGCCGCTGACGTGGATTACGATAGTGATTGTTTGTGTATTCCTGCTTCTGGCGATAGTAATGGCAAAGTTCTATAAGCCGTCCGTTAGTGACTACGGTGGTCTTGGGCGTCCTGCGGCTTCTGTTGCAACGAGCGATGCGAATACGGCCTCGGTCCCGGTCGACGAGTAAGGATACGGGGACGGAAGGATACAAAAGGAAACGTAGATTACAAGTATTGTGTGGTTTTAGCTGGAATGTTTATTAGCTTTTATTGTTGAAAGTATAATCGTTATGATAAACAGTATGACAGGATATGGAAGCGCGGAGGGTCAGCTCAGCGGAGTCAGCTATGTTATTGAGATAAGGTCTGTCAACAGCCGATATTTCAAGTCCAGTATAAAATTGCCTGATTCAGTGGCGTTTCTCGAAGAGGATATTGACAATCTGCTGCGTCAGAGCTTGTCACGCGGTTCGGTAAATTATACGCTTGGGCTCAAAAATGCTCCGTTGAATGCACTTATTGATATAGACGACAGGGCCTTGCAGGCGGCATTGAAGCAACTGGACCGGATAGCATCTTCGGTTGATATTAAATGTCCGATTGATATCGGTGGTTTGTTGGCCATACCCGGTATTATAACACCGGCAACACCGGACACGAAAGAGGCAGAGCGTATCAGGCGGAAAGTATTGAGTCTTAGCCGTCAGGCAATAAAAAGACTTAAGCAAATGCGCGCGACCGAAGGAGCTGCACTGGCGGCTGATTTAGACGGCCACTGTAAAGCTATAAGGCAAAATCTTAAACGGGTACGTGCATACGGCCTTGCCGGTCCTAAAGAACGTCAGAAGAAACTCAAGAATAGACTCAATGAGCTGCTGGCGAATGGAAAGTTGAAGCTTGA
>CAZUTR010000161.1:0-6281 GCA_964623545.1 uncultured Pirellulales bacterium
CAGTCTACCACCGCCTTCACCTGTCATTCGTCGGTTCCATTCTCATTTGGGTCGGTGGTTCCGAGCCATCTGTCGGCAAAATCGACAAAATCTTTAAAATCTTCCTTGCAGTCCTTATTATAATCGCCCGGCAGATGTAATGTCCCCAGGTCACCACAGTTCTGCGGCATTTCAAGAATTCCAAGCAACTCAGCTATCCTCATTCTGCCATAGTGGAATGGCTCGTGCGGCGGCTCCATATCCGTACCAGAATAACTGAACGAGCCATGTGACATATAGTGACACGAGATATCGTAAACATCCATACTGAGCCTCAACTTCGGATTAATCACCTGCCAGTAACCCATATTGACCAGTCCTCCGCAAATCTCACAGCGCTCAAGACCATACATGAAATTGTTTATCTTGTATGGCTCGTTCGGTGCTGGGTCCCCGCTATATGGGTCATAGACCGGCAGCTCATCAATTGCACGACTACACTGTTCGGCGAGTTCGATGCCGTCCGGTAAAAGATTCTCATCCTGGTCGGCGTCATAGAGGTGAAAACCGGCTGCTAACTCCTCCGTATCGGCCATTAAGTCTCCGTCAAGGTCGTTGGCATCAGGTGCCAATTGGCCAACTCCTTCGACCTCGTAATCGAGCGGCAGTTGATGGTCATCCGGCTCGTAAGGAAAACGCAGCTCCAGCACCCTGTTCAATAGAGGGATATTAACTCTAACTGTATGCTCACTGCCGGCGCAACTGAATGAACCATGTCTCATATAGTGCAATGCCAAATCGGGCAAAAACATGTTCTCCATAGGGTCGCATGGGTCCGGGTACCGCAGATTGAGTTTTGGATTAATAATTTCCCAGCCGCCCATATGAATCCACTCGCCGCAAATGTGGCACTGTTCCAGCCCATCAAGTGCGTGTTCTATTTTATAGGTTTCGTTCGGCTCTGCTGGGATATCCAAAAGCGGGTACGATGGTAACTGTTCAACCACCTCAGCCGTACGTTTGGCTAATTCAATACCATCGGCAATCCCATTTTGATTCTGGTCCGAGTTGAATGGCTTATAGCCTATAGCAGACTCTTCTTTATTGGAAAGCAAATCCTCATCCGAATCATCAGCCACCGGCAATTGATGCGCATTGGGGTCGAAAGGCAAAGCCAGCTCAAGAGTTTTGAACAATAGAGGAACATCAATTCTGCCGTCATGTTCAGTACCGGCATAGCTGAACGAGCCATGTTCCATATAATGCTGAGCGATGAAATTCACACTGCAGGTTAATTCTTTGTTAGGATTTACGATTTCTATAAAGCCCATATTCACTTCCACAGCACATATATCACAGTACTCCAGGCCGTAAGCCATATGCTCTACCTTATATATCTCGCCCGGCTTAGCTTCGCTTTGCTCAGGAAGCGAGCTGATGACCGAAGCGCAACGTGTTGCTGTCTCGATGCCATCGGCTACGAGATTGCTGTTCTGGTCCGGGTCGCATGGGTCGGAGCCAATTGCCAATTCCTCAGCGTCAGCCAAATAATCAGTGTCCGTGTCACCAGCGACGGCAAGTAAATGTGGGTCAGGCACTTCTGCAAGAACTTTATTCACAGTCAGCCCCGCCCCAAGTGTGATTGCCGCTGCGGCCCCGGCGGCCAAGGCCTTGTGTCTGAATCTTTTACTCTTCTTGATTTGTTCTTTTAAATACTTCTGATGTGTTCTTTTTAACCTTCTCATTTTTCTTCCTCTTAAAAATGATAATGTTAATAAAAGTTTTACATACTTAATTTCTTGTTGTGCCTGAAAAACATCTTTCCGGGGGAGCCTCTATTATTATACATCCTTTTTACAGAATTTGTAAATTTTTAAAAAAATCTGTAAAAAACAGCTCTACCCAACCTGGTTTTTAAGCCTCCGGAAGCTGTTTTCGGCCGCCTTGACGGTCTGTTCAATATCCTGCCTGGTGTGGGCGAGGGAAATGAACATCGCTTCGTAAGCGCTCGGAGCAAGGTAGATACCCTGTTTGAGCATCTCCGCAAAGAATATTTTGAATTGTTTTACATTGGTTGACTGGACATCAGCAAAATTTCGCACCGGTTTATCAGTGAAAAAACAGCTCATCAGCGAGCCAACACGATTGATTACCACCGCAATTCCCTCTTGTTTTGCAGCGTCGAACAAACCATCCTCCAAATGTGATGCAGAAGATTCAAGTTTATCGTAGCAGTCATCTTGTTCGAGGATTTGCAGTGTGGCATTTGCCGCTGCCGTCGCAATCGGATTACCGCTAAGTGTACCCGCTTGATACACCGATCCCAAAGGTGCGAGCATATCCATAACCTCAGCTCGGCCGCCAAGCGCAGCCAAAGGCAAACCTCCGCCTATAATTTTGCCGAGACAGGTAATATCAGCTTTGATATTGTAAAGCTGCCCAGCGCCGCCGGGGGCCACACGAAAACCTGTTATTACCTCGTCGAAAACTAAAAGCGTACCTTCGGTGTCACATAAACTGCGAAGCGTCTGCAGATACCCATCAATTGGCGGCACAACACCCATATTCGCAGCGATTGGCTCAACAAGACAGGCGGCAATTCTGCCTTTGTTCATTTCAAAGACTGTTCTCGCTGCATCAATATCATTATACGGTATGACAACGGTCAATTTTGCAAGTGAATCGGGGACACCCGCACTCGAGGCGACAGACTGCTCGGCAAGACCTGAGCCGGCGGCGACAAGTAATGAATCGCTGTGGCCGTGATAGCAACCCGCCATCTTGATTATCAAATCCTTTTTTGTATAGCCGCGGGCCAGCCGGATTGCGGTCATCACAGCTTCGGTGCCGCTGCTAACCAGACGAACCTTTTCGACAGAATCGAAAGCGGAGATTATCCTTTTAGCCAATTGTGTCTCCGCCAACGTTGGTGCTCCAAAGGATGTTCCTCTTTCCGCTGCGTCTTTTATTGCCTTGAGTACTTTCGGGTGGGCGTGCCCCAATATCATAGGGCCCCAGGAGCCGACGTAGTCGATATACTCATTGCCGTCAATATCATAGATTTTTGAACCCTCCGCACGAGAGATGAAAATCGGTCGCAATCCCGTACCCCCAAAGGCCCTGACCGGCGAGTTGACGCCGCCGGGCATACAACTTTCAGCTTCGGTAAAGGCCCTGTCTGATTTCATATTTCGCATCTATCACGTAGAATTTAGAGTATTGAAATCACAAAAAACAAATTAAAAAAAACAAAATTGAGTTTAAGCTAATACAGGGATAATTGCAAGAACAGCTCTCAAGCATGTCAAACATCGTTCTATACTGTTTATTAAAGACGCTGAACGAAGCAGCAAATATGCTCCTGATTTCACAATTATTTGATTTGGATGAGGTTATGTTCAAGTCCTGAGCCGAAATTGAATTATTCTATTGTTGACGGTGACCCCCTTAAGGCCTATAATGACACACTGGCCTTGCTTGCGGGTAGTTTCTTAAAAGGGCTGGTTATGAAAATTGCAAAAGACAGCTTTATATGGCGTTTCAAATGGCACATTGCCGCTGTTATCTATGTTGTCTTGATATTAGTAATTCTGCTCGTAACCTTTACCGACGTTTTTGAGACATCACAGGAAAACCAAATACCGCAGCTTGTATGGCTTTTGGGCGGGGCCGTAGTTTTGGTTGCGCTTATAATGATACTTTCGAAGCTGCTCAAAGTGCTTGAAGCACTGCGGGAGAACGGCACAAAGCTCGAAAAAGTTGCCGGGTCGCTGGAGAAAATTCGGGCGGGACTCTCGCAGGTGGACCAGAGCGCCCGCATCAGCGAAACAGCTAAAAAAATTGCATTTCGGGAAGCTGACAGACAAGCACTGCGGGACGCTGTTTTCGACAAGCTACAGCAAAAGAATTTCGACGCCACCTATGAAATAATCGACGAGATTGCTCATCTCGGCGGGTATAAGGAACTGGCTGAGCAGTTGCGCAGCGAAGCTAATAAATATCGTGATGCGAGCGACCAGGACCGTGTAAACCAGGTCATAGAGCATATTGACAATCTCCTCGACGACTGTCAGTGGGCCAAGGCAAGCATGCTGATTGAACGGATAATCAGGGACGCGCCAAAGTCAGACAAGGCGCTGGCTATGCGACAGAAACTCGTCGATAAAAAAGAAGAACGCAAAAAAATCCTGCTCAACGCCTGGGACGATGCGGTTAAACGCCAGGCTACCGACCGCAGTCTCGAGATTCTCCGAGAGCTCGATATGTACCTGACTCCGAACGAGGCCCTGGCTTTACAGGAAGCCGCGACGGACATCTTTAGAAACAAGCTACACAGCCTCGGCGTTCAGTTCTCTCTTGCCGTCTCAGGCAAACAATGGGTCCAGGCCCTGCATACTGGCCAGCAGATTGTTCGAGACTTCCCCAACAGCAAAATGGCGCAGGAAATACGAGAGAGAATTGAAGTTTTGAAACAGAAAGTCGAACAACACGCAAACTAAACAGGCGTGTTAGTCCCTCATCCTCCCTGATGACAGTCTGATTTTAATGGAAGTCGAACAGAGACTGCGTCTTAATCATCGTTATCTGGTCTGGATAAGCTGCAAACGTATGGACATGCAGTTCGTTTCGTCTTGCCTCGAAGTCCACATAACAGAAAGGCTGCAGGCCGCCGGTCTCCAGGCGGGGGAACTTCACAAAAATACCGCGTTCGCGAGCGAACCGTTCCAGGTCAAGGTGACTCTGCCGATACAAGCTGGCGCTCATCTTCTCAATCTGAAAGTCGGTCATGTAACTTACACCTCGGCTCAATGTACACTTGTGAGAGCGGGGGCCGCGGAATTGAAAACGCTCAATTAATCCCCGTTGCGGTAACATCTGGCCGGGCGTACTTACAACCTCACTCAGACACGCATCACCGGCAAAAACACTGATAACGTGAGTGCAGCCGGTAATCCAGATAAGCGCTTCGTACTTCTCAGTCTTCAATCGCTTCTGTGCGTAAATTTGAAAAAGCTCCGGATGAAGGGGCCTTTGAAAAAGACTGAACGACAATTCGTCGATAGCTACATTTATCTGTGGTGATTCCATAATTTTATTTCCCAAATCAATTTGGGGGGGGTATTACATTAACGGTATTATACACAAAACGCCCCCCTATTTCAAGACTAATATCAGTACTGATAATGCACTTTGTCGGGCTTATAGGACGGTTTTTTTGCAAGACCAGAATGCTAAAAGACTAACGTCGAGGCATTTTCTTGAAAAAAACTGAAAAAAATTCAGGCCTTTGCCAATATTTATTGCTGAAAAAAAACGGCGTTAATCACAGTTGCAATTATATCGTAAAAAGCGTGAGCGCCGGCCGTGATTCCAAAACCTCGTACCGCGAAGAGAATTGCGAAATAAACTCCTGCGATTGTCCGAAAGCCAAACTCCGTCCAGGTAAACATGTCCTTGTGATTTACCTGTCCGCTAAGCAAATCCATATGATGATGTGCGCTAAATAACGCCGCCGACACGAGGACCGACAGCACAATCGAATTCGTATGGCTAAAGCCCAGAATGTCCTGGAACACAATCATCAACACACATATCAAAACAAGTCGAAAGATAAGCTCTTCGTAAATGCCAGCTCCTATACCTGTAACAACATTGGCCAACAGAGAATGCTTTATCATCCTGTCGCCGCTTTTATTTGATAAACTATCCTGTGCCTTGTTCTCAGCTGCCGTTGTGATTGCAGAGCAGCTCGGCGCCGGCCCTGAATTCTCAATCCTGATTTTCTTGTTGAAGCTGGAGTTGCAATTTTGACCGGCTGGAGCCAATCGTGATATCGTGCTGGTATTATTTAAGCGGTTCGAATCGGCACTTCGCTCCGGTGCGCTGCTCAAAACCAAACTTAAGACTATCAAAGGAACCGCCAGCAGGACACACTCAATAGCCATCGGCCAAACATCGGCTAAGACTACTGACCATCTTTTGCGTGACATTAACTGCAGCGCTATCAAGATGACAACGACAACTAACGGGGGCGCCATCCAGGCAAACTTGCTGGTGAAACCCAGATATTCGAGGAAATTCTGCAGCCATACGAACGCAACCACACGCACCTGAGTCTGGTTAAGGACATCGGTATTAATCAGAATCGTCCCAAGCTCGTAGAAAACGATAAAGGGCAGCAGAAAAACAATGGCGTAAACAGGTCGGCTGGTCCGCTCAAGATATGAGTTCTCGGCTGAATTAAATAACTGGCTGATATTATATTTTAAACCGTATTTCATATAGTCAGCTTTTTTACTTTA
>CAZUTR010000162.1:0-6162 GCA_964623545.1 uncultured Pirellulales bacterium
TAGTATCATTACTAATCATACCGCGAGTGTTACCCATGTATCTCAGCCTCCGCAAATGCTTGCAATTTTACTTATGTTCTATTATACTTATACTGGTCGATTACAAGTGTAGGTTATCTCGCTATTGAGGAAGCTCTTTTGGGTTTGTTTACAGACGTTGGATGACCGAAACTCTAGTTAGGAATTATTGAAAAAGGAGGTCATCCAATGGAATTTACAGATAAAACGCTCCAGTGTTCTGACTGTGGTGCCACATTTGCCTTTACTGCTGAGGAGCAGAAGTTCTATGATGCTAAGGGATATACTAATGAGCCCAAGCGCTGCCCTGCCTGTCGTGAATCGAGGAGAGCTGGGCGCAACAGCTTCGATGGTTATAGACCGACGCGCCAAATGTATCCTGCAATATGTGCTGAGTGTGGTAAGGAATGTGAGGTACCTTTTGAGCCGCGAGAGGGCAGACCAGTGTATTGTAGTGAGTGCTACAACAAAATTAGATTGAGCAGCCGAGCATAGTTTGATTGTAGCTGGATTCAGAGGGGCTGGGCTTAAGCCTAGCCTCTCAAGAGTCATCAGAAGTATGGAAATTCTGTGTATTTTAATAAGTTTGGTTGTATAGGGCAAAACTATAAAACCGGTAGGGGGTTAATATTATGAATATATATGTAGGCAATTTAGCTCGTGAGATTACCGAGGAGGAATTGCGCCAGGCATTTGAGGCCTTTGGGAAAAGCACGTCGGTAAACATCATTAAGGATAGATACAGTGGTGAATCTAGGGGTTTTGGGTTTGTTGAGATGGCAGTGAAATCTGAGGCTCAGGCTGCAATTGATGGGCTTAACGGAACATCATTAAAGGAGCGGACGCTCACTGTTAGCGAGGCACGCCCTCGCTCCGAAGGCGGAGGTGGATTTGGTGGTGGAGGAAGACGCCGAGGAGGATACTAAGCTGTTGTAGTTAATCTAGAATCAATCAAAAACAATCCTGTTAATTGCTTCTAGATACCTTGCTGTGGTAAGTCAAATTGTATTATTGTGGCTAGTTTGAGGAAGGGGGCTACGCGCTTATTCTTTGCTGCCACATTGTGAAATAGAGTTTCATCTTCACTGGAGACAAAGCTATCGTCTTCTCCGTCTCAGCGATCCAACATAGTTGGATCGCTGAGACATGCACTTTTTCTTAAGCGTTGATTTTAGTATATAGGCGGGGAATATTTAGGATGACAAGTGAAGTCCTTTAGCTTAGAATGGATAGAGCGTGGGGAAGTGTCGGAATTGGCAGACGAGCATGACTTAGGATTTGATTTTTAGCTTCAAGGTTAACTGATTCTAGGTTAACTCCAAGTTGGTGCAACTTCCTCATCATATCTTGGCTTGGCTTCTTTTTGCCACCCATTATCATCGAGATGTAAGCTTTGCTCACTCCTAACTGCCTAGCTATCTCTGCTTTAGTGATTCCCTGTTTCATCTTCTTTTACCTCCTTTATTTGTTTTATTACTTTCTGAGTCATGTCCCACAGCTCTTTTTGCCTGAAGACTCTGGGAGGTGTGCGGCGTAACCACCCATAAACTGACCAAAGAAGTTCATTAGAAGGCTCCCCTTTTGCTCTAGAATACACCACCTGCATTGATGCCACATTTTCATATTCCCATTGAGGATATGAGGAGTTCCATTTCGTCAAGCGTCCTTCCCAACCAATATCCAAGTTCTCCCCGATAAACTCGTATAGCTTCTTTTTTCTCTCTGATATTCGCCTTCGATTTCGCCGATTCACCATTTGCTTCCTAGCCAAGGAATATGCCTTAGCAACCAACTTGGGAGACGCTCCAGGGTCATCTACACCAATCTTTATTTGCCAATCATCTAATACCACAGTGACTTTATTCCTATATGGTTTAGGCTCGCACAGGAAGTGAGCCAAGAGCAGCGCCGGTGGACAATGGAACAGCGAGGCCATATTGTCAATATGGTTTTTGGCTGTGACTAACCACTGGAGTTTATTAGTTACAAAGATACTTGCCACTTCGCACATACAGGCACCACCTGACAAGTCAACAGCTACAGGATAATCTATGCTCATATACTCACTTTCCTCTCCAATGTCCACACGAAACTTATCCATCACAAGCCCCAACTCCCTGAGTTCTATTGGCTTGGATAACCCAAAACATTCCCGCAGGCTCTGGCCGAAAGGCTCAAACCATCTGTCAAGCCACTTTGGAACAAGTGGCTGAGACATGTCCTGCACTAGTATAGTGCTACGTTTCGGTAGTCCTTTTAAGATTTCCCTCACATCTTCCTCACTGTAAGGTCCCCCGTAATCAGGCTCTAGCATCAACCATTGGTTTTCCTCAAGAGGATAGCCACAACGTCTCTCAACTTCCTTGCGTAGTTGGGTCTTATCTTTGTAGGCTTGTTGCTTAGACTTAACGGTTTTCTGCCCCATTACTGTTAAGTGTAAACTAAATATAAATAGAAGTCAAGGAGGTAAGAAAAGATGGCAAACAAAATCCGTGAAGCTAGGCAAGCCAAAGGTTGGAATCAGAGAGAGTTGGCTGAAGCTACACACACCTGCCAGGCGATAATCTCTGAGTTGGAGAGAAAAATTCGTAAGCCTTGGCTAAAAGTAGCTAAGAAGCTATCTAAAGCCTTAAACGTGTCTATCAAGGAGCTATTCCCAGAAGATGATTTTAGGAAGTGAGAAAGGTCGAACAAAAAGACTCTGCTAGGGCTTTGGTGGGCTTGCTAGCAGAGCCAGAGGTAAACCACAAAGGAGCGCTTTATGGTTCAAATTTATTCTAACACAAAAGACGGAAAGGCTGGTAAGCGTATCCGGCTCACACGAGCCGAGATACAGAACGCAAGGCAACAATTACTAAGCCAAACAAAAGGGGAAGCTGCCGCTAAACACAAGGTTACTTCCACAGAGCCCAAATATCCTAAAGACTTTTGGCGTGATGGCATTTACTGTGACTCTTATGGCTGGGCTTGGGGATTAGAGGAACACTTAGAAACCGTTTGCCTCGGGAGAACTGAGAACCTGGTAGCTTCAAAAAATGATTTCCGTGGGGAAAGCAAAATCATAGTTGCCAATACCCATAAAATCGTAGCTAATCAAAATCATCCTAGTCTTTTTATACCACCCTCAAAATCCATAGTAGCCACTTTTAAGAAAGACCCCCGTTTTTTAAGGCTTTTGAAGCGTTTAATTTCTCAGGGTTTAGGCATAAGAGCTATCCGCTCTGAGCTAAAGGCTAAAGGATATGAAGTTCCATTGAGGACTTTAGGCCGATGGATTAAACAACATAAGGAGGTTAATTATGTATAAAGAAGAAGCCCCTCGAAGGACTGCCATCCTTCAGAAGGGGCTAATGGAAAGTAACCATCGTTTTAATTTTAGCACACTAGCTCCTGCGACTCCAATCAAAGCCCAGAGAAAAGTCATCGGTTATCTACAAGACCATACTTTCACCAAACGTGTCATAGGCTCGAAGCATAAGCTAAGGAAGCCTCCAGCATGGTGCATTTCCAAAGAAGCGTTCTGTGAGCAAATTATGCCTGACACGAATAATATCATTGTGGAGGACACAGAAAGCGGGCTCATTTATGAATGTCCTACGAAAGTCTTTGCCGAGCACGCTTTTGAGATTCAAAGAGGTGATTTCGAGCCACAGTTAGCTCTGGGACTGAGATTTTGGCGAGTAAAGAGCAATGGACATCACCAGCTTAATTTGTTTGAGGGGGGTGATGGTAATGCCTAATGAGCTAAAACACATTCCAATAGCTAAGAAGCTTTGTAGAACCTACCACTTCAAAACGCTGGACAAGGTAATTTATCGCTATAACAATAGTGGTTTATACGTGCCAGACGGAGAAGCATTTATTGGACGGGAGGCACAAAAGTTATTAGGAAGCAATGCGACCAGCCATACGATAGACGAGGTAGTCAATTGGATTAAGCGTGAAACTTACACCAAGCTATCAGACTTTGACTGCAATCTTGACATCATAAACTGCCTCAGCGGATTTCTGAATATGAGAACCTTAAAACTCCAAGAGCATACTCCAGAGTATCCTTCCTTAATCCAGATACCCGTATTCTATGACCCTCGATTTGACGCTCCCGCTATAAGTAAATTCCTGACTGAAATCCTGAAGCCAGAAGACATTGACCCAATACTTGAACTCTTTGGCTATTGCCTACTAAGAAATCTTCATATCCAGAAAGCCTTTCTGTTGGTAGGTGAAGGAGCGAACGGGAAGAGCACCTTAATTGAGCTATTGAGAGCCTTCCTGGGTAAGAACAACTGCTCTAGTATATCGCTTCAGGAACTAGAGGAAGATAAATTCAAGAAGGCAGAACTGTTTGCAAGGCTAGCTAACCTATCCTCAGATATACCTTCTAAAGGACTTCACCATATCGGGACTTTCAAAATGCTGACTGGTGGAGATAAAATCACTGCCGAAAGGAAATTTGGTCATCCATTCCAATTCACCAACTTCGCTAAACTAGTCTTCAGTGCCAATAGACCCCCTAAAATCTTCAACGAGGATACCTTAGCCCTTTGGCGTAGGTTTATTATCATTGACTTTCCCAACACGTTTCCCGATGATACCGCAGATAAGCACCTGTTAGATAAGCTAACTACGGAGGCTGAGTTTGCAGGGCTACTCAATCTAGCACTCAAGGGACTCCAGAGATTATTGACCAACGATGTCTTCAGCAACGACAAGGCAATTGAGGACGTTGCCGAACGCTACACAATATTAAGCGACCCTATCCTTAGCTTTGTAGATGACCAATGTGAGCTTGATGGTAATGCCACTATTGACAAGCAAATCTTACATGATGCATTCGTACAGTATTGCCAGGATAGAAGGGTCCCCACTATCTCTAAGGAAAGCTTCGGAAGAAACCTGAAGAATTCGCCCACACTACACATCGGCACTATCCGCTCTAGGAGCGACGGGTATAGACCTTATTGCTGGCAAGGCATCAAAATCAGGGAAAACCAGGAAGAATCCTAGCTTTGAGGTCAATAAATCCTAGCTTTGGAATTTTCCCAGAAAATCAGGCGTTTCAGCCCTTTTGGGACGAAAATCCTAGACCACCTAGCTTTGACGGTCTATGAGGTCTAGGTTCTCCCTTATTTCTTCCCCCTTTCCTCTTCAAAGTAAATTAAATATAAAGACATCCTAGACCACCTAGACCACTACTCATTTTCATAGCTAAATCGGACTAAAATCGCCGAAAAAACATAGACCAGAACATAGGACAAACATGGACACCTTAAGGTCATAGCCCAGTGGCTCAAGGAACGCCGAGCCTCTTAAAGGCTCTTTTAACGCCTTTATAGCTACTCTTATTTTGTGTCTTTAACGAACGTTTAAGAGAGATAAGAGCTTTTTTCTCCCTCTTTTTAATACAGGAAAAAGTTTTATTAGCTTCGGGAAAAGGGAATAAAAGCACTTAAAAACACGCTAAAATACCATGTTCGTTTGATAACCTCCATAATTACGTATGATAATCAAGTTACTTCAAAGCTAATTCATTTGATTTAATTCGATTCAATAGGGCAAAAACTGAAATTTTAGGTTGCAGTTGCGAGACGCACCTCTTCGTTCTTATCCTCTCGTCTATTCTATTGCTATGGTATTATCCGTATCCTTGTTGCACCACAACTTCAAACAAGAAGTCAAGCTACCCTCAGACTTCGCTGAGTTAGTCAGTGGTGTAACTACGATTAGCCCGTAGTTCTTCGGTTCATGGGGGGGCATATTCGTGTTAGTATTACGCCGTCTGAATTGAAGGAGAGATTAGGATGGATATATGGAAGTTCTACGACGTAACTCACCGCTACCATGAAGTCTGGAATCCGACGAGTAGAGCGAAGCTCGATGAACTAGTTGGGCTCCTGAGACTGAATTCAGGGTCTGTCGTGCTCGACATTGCCTGCGGCAAGGGAGAGTTACTGACAAGGCTGGCGGAGCGGTATGAGATATCCGGCATCGGGGTCGACATCTCTCCATACTGCGTGACGGATGCGGAACAAAAGTTGAGGGAACGGGTGCCCGGTGCTCAAATCCAAATCCTCAACATGGATGGAGCAGACTACAGCCCTGACCAACTCTTCGACCTCGCCATGTGTATCGGCGCTTCGTGGG
>CAZUTR010000163.1:0-6150 GCA_964623545.1 uncultured Pirellulales bacterium
GGCAGCTTCAAACTGTACCTGTCCAATGCCTTTGGCTTCGCACCTCTGACCGATACCTTCACCGCTCAATATAAGCTCGATGACCAAACTATTACCGCTTTTTTCATTAAACGCAAAAATAACGCAGACGCCCGAAAACTAGCTGAAAGCTACTATAAATTCCTGATTGAAAACGAAGCTCAGGACAAACAAGTCTCCAGCGAAAAACTAAAAAACCTCAATTGCAAAGTCGTGGACTTCTATGGGACAATAGAAATAGTGCTGGTCGCGGGTCGCTTCGTTATCGGTATTCACGAAGCGGACGAACAGAACACTGCTGAAAAACTGGCTGAAATACTTGTTAACAAACTCGAAAAAATCAAATAACTATAGTGACTAACGAAAACAATAAAAATTTCGACCGAAGACAGTTTCTCGCACGCACGGGCAAAGCCAGCATCTCAATCGCCGCCGCCGGTGCAATTTCGTACCTGCTCTACGACCGCACCGGGCCGAAGCCCGGCACTCAGGCCGACCGGCTTGTCACCCTGCCTGATTTCTCAGTACCACAACAGGCCGGAAATACTATGGTCATAGTGCAATCATCAGACAGAACAAAAGCCGTTGACAAAGCGATAGAGTTACTCGGTGGTATCGAGCGGTTCGTCAAACCGGGCGAGACAATCGCAATTAAACCGAACGTTGCCTTCGCAACACCTGCGATTCTCGGAGCAACAGCAAATCCGGAACTGGTTGCAGAGGTTGTCCGACTCTGCTACGAATACGCCAAGGCCAAAAAGGTTTACATCATCGACAACCCCATCAACGACCCGGCAAGCTGTTTCACAATTAGCGGTATAGGCAAAGCCGCAGAAAAAGCCGGCGCACAGGTAATAATGCCGAAAGATAACCTGTTCAAAAATACAACTCTCACCGGCGGCAAACTAATTAGAAATTGGCCTGTATTTTACGGACCTCTTGCAAAGGTTAACAAGCTGATTGGCATCTCGCCGGTCAAAGACCATCACAGAAGCGGCGCTTCGATGAGTATGAAAAACTTCTACGGCCTTTTGGGAGGCCGACGAAACATCTTTCACCAGGATATAAACACAATCATCGCAGAGTTGGCTATGCTGGTAAAACCAACTCTGGTAATTCTCGACGGCATAGAAACAATGATGACCAACGGCCCGACCGGCGGAGCAATATCAGATTTGAAAAAAACAAACACCTTGATTGCAAGCTGCGACTGTGTAGCTGCCGACTCTTTCGGCTGCGGCCTTCTAAACCTAAAATGCGCAAATTTACCTTATCTCGCAAAAGCCGAAAAAGCCGGTGCAGGAACAACCGATTATATGTCACTAAAACCCGTTTTCGCAGAACTAAACTAAAAGAAAAATATGAAGATTACAACCGTAAGACGAATAAGTCAGGTTTTCTTTTTCACGCTGTTCCTCTGGTTCTGCATAGTCACCACCGTGGGCGAAAAATTCTGGCAGCTCCGCGCCTGGCCTGTCAACTGGTTCCTCCAGCTCGACCCACTGGTCGCCCTCGGCACAATCCTTACAACACATTCGCTATATTGGCCCCTGCTATGGGCACTGGCTACGGTCATACTAACTATAATATTCGGCAGGTTTTTCTGCAGCTGGGTCTGTCCCTTCGGTTCCATACATCATTTCACCGGCTATCTCGCCAATCGAAATAAAACAGCAGCTCAAAAAATTAAACTAAATAAATACCGAAAAGCACAATCCATAAAATACTTCATCCTAATATTTATACTTATCATCGCCGCTTTTCCATCGTTGGCTGCGAGCCTGCAAACAGGCCTGCTTGACCCCATACCGCTTGTAACGCGTTCTTTCAATCTTGTATTAGTCCCGATTATCGACCGCGCAACAAACCTCGTATCGGTAACACCACGTTTCTACGAAGGCACCTGGCTTATCTTCATAATTTTCCTTACCGCAGTCCTTCTCAATCTGGCAGTACCGCGATTCTACTGTAGATTCGTTTGTCCCCTGGGCGCTCTGTTCGCACTGATGAGCAGGTTTGCAATCTGGCGAATCGGCAAAAACCAAAGCCAATGCATCGACTGCAAATTATGCGAGCAGTCCTGTGAAGGTGGCTGCGAGCCGGCCGGTAAAATCAAAATAACCGAATGCGTACTTTGCTTTAACTGCCGCAGCGATTGCGAACACAATTTAATCAGCTACCAGACAACCCCGTCGCTGGCGGGCGAAGAACCTCCGGATATTTCGCGTCGAGGTTTTGTCCTTTCACTCGCAAGCGGCATCTTTGCGCTGCACGCTGTGCGCCTCAGCAACAAGCTCGGTACTAATTGGAATAATAAAGTTATCCGCCCTCCCGGCGCACTAGCCGAAACCGAATTCTTAAAAAGGTGTATCAAGTGCGGCCAGTGTATGCGGGTATGCCCGACAAATGTTTTGCAGCCGGCCGGTATCAATGGTGGTCTGGAAAACCTCTGGACGCCAATCCTGAACAACCGAATCGGCTCAAGCGGATGTCAGTTAAACTGCGTCGCCTGCGGACAGGTATGCCCGACCTCTGCCATAAAACCAATCACACTCGAAGAAAAACTCGGAATCGACAAATTCGCAGAGCAGGGCCCAGTCAAATTAGGCACAGCCTTTGTCGACCGCAGCAGATGTCTGCCGTGGGCGATGGACAAACCCTGCATCGTCTGTCAGGAAAACTGCCCCGTTAGCCCCAAGGCAATCTACACACAGCAATCATTCAACACCGTAAGAGACGGCGTCCTGACGGTTAAGAATGCCAGAGATAATATCATAGAAATTGAACAGACCATTGCGCCGGAAAAATTCGCCACCGGCGATTACTACTGTAAATTCGAAAACGTCGAGCCAATAAAAATAGTAGCAAATTCTGAAAACTCCATAGAACTCTCAACTGAAAACAAATTCGACCTTCAGCTCGAAAAAAACGTTCAAATTGAGATTCAGGTTCGCCTGCAAAAGCCCTTCGTTGATATTGAAAAGTGCATTGGTTGCGGCGTCTGTGAGCACGAATGCCCAGTCAGCGGCAAAAGAGCTATTAGGGTCTCTGCAGAAGGTGAATCGAGAAGCTCGAATCGACAACTACTGTTGAATTCTTAGCCGCCTTGTAAGATAATTGATACTGTTCTATACCATAAGTATAGTCTGATTTTTTTGCAGTATTTTGCGAACATATACGCATTTAAAGTGTAAAAACCTTGATGATTTCGTTTCAAACAGCAAAATACAACCGAAAACCTCATTTTTATGCAAAATCCACTGTTTTTGGAGAATAATTCAATGGAGAAAAAAACAAATAAAGTCAACAGAAGAAACTTCCTGAAGACCATCGGAGCAGCAGGATTAGGTTCCGCCTTCGTAAGCGCTAAAACCTCCTTTGCTGCCGAAGAAGCCAAAGCAGACGCAAACAAACCCGCCGCGACTCAGCAAACCGACAAAACTCAAATCACACAGATACCTAAACGAAAGCTGGGCAGAGCGGATATCGAGGTCCCCTGCCTGGCTCTCGGCACTATGTTCGATGTCCTCAACAAGCAGGTCGTTTTAAGAAAGGCCCTCCAGTGGGGTGTCTATTATTGGGACACAGCCAACTCCTACAACGGCGGTAACAGTGAGCTTGGAGTAGGCAAATTCATCTCCAAAAATCCCGAAGTACGCGAAAAACTGTTCCTCGCCACAAAAGCATCATGGGCAAGTACACCGGATGAAATCGAAGGACGCCTTAAAACCTCTTTTGAAAGAATGAATACCAACTACATCGATTTATATCACGGCATTCACGGCTGCCAAAGCCCCGGCCAACTAACCGACAGTTTAAGAAAATGGGTCGAGGATGCAAAAAAACGAAAAGTCATTCGCTACTTCGGCTTCTCCACTCACAAAAATATGGCAAAATGTCTCGCCGCTGCCGCCAAGCTCGACTGGATTGATGCGATAATGACATCTTACAACTTCCGCCTGATGCAGGACTCAGAAATGCAGGATGCCGTCGAGGCCTGCCACAAAGCCGGCATTGCAATTATCGCAATGAAGACGCAGGGAGCGCAAATCGAAACTAACCAGGATAAAAAACTAACCGAACATTTCCGAAACAAGGGCTTTACCGCGGGACAAGCCAAATTAAAGGCTGTGCTCGACGACAAAAGAATCACAACCGCCTGCGTAGGTAGGGACAACATCGCACATCTGACCCTCAACATCGCCGCCGCTCTCGATAAGACCAGATTAACAAAAGCGGACAATAATATTCTAGCAGAATACGCAAAGGACACCTGCACCGGCTACTGCGCCGCCTGCGCTGACATCTGTGATGCCGCCCTTGCTGACACACCCTATGCCAGCGAGATTATGCGTTATCTGATGTACCACAACAGCTATGGCGACCGCGAAGAAGCAAGACAGCTTTTCGCTCAGATTCCGCAAAGCGTCAGGGCCAGACTGCTCAGCGCCGATTACAGCTCCGCCGAAGCCCTCTGCCCGCAGCATCTGCCAATAGCAAGGTTGGTAACCCAGGCCGTCAAAAAATTAGCATAAGCTTAAGCACCGGCTCAGCTCAAATTTGCAGTTTTGCTGATTTTTACAGAATTACAGCAACTGCTACCTGAAAAATATTAAGGCCTTTGCACAGCGCAAGGTCTTTGCCAGCATAGACTTACATTTCAAACAATTAATTTCCCTTGACCCCTATGCCATCAGTAGGTTATAATAGATGCGTGGTGGAAGACCGCGATTTCTAATAATCAAACTCTTGGATGGGGTGATGAAAAAGTTTTATTATAATACTTGGCTCCCTTTTACCTTAAACAAAAAGCGGATTCTTATCCTGGCGATTGCCAGTTATATTGCTTTATGCTAATGCAGTGTTAAACCTTTTCTTCTTCCCAACCGCTCAAATTTTTTTTTGAGCGGTTTTTTTATGCGCCTACCCCAAGCTAAACATTTGACACAACCAGCACCGTACATTAAGCTTATGAAAACTGGGAATTTGTAAATGGTTCAACGGTAACCAATTACCAGTTACCAAATTTAAGGGCTTTATCTATGATAATCGTCACCGGCGGAGCCGGCTTTATCGGCTCAGCGATAATAGCGGCATTAAACAAACGTCAAATCACCAACATTCTCGTTGTTGACCAGCTTGGTTCCGATGAGAAATGGAAAAATCTCCGCCAATTATCTTTCGCCGATTACCTCGAGAAAGATACTTTTCTCCAAATGATGCTGGAAAACAAGCTACCGGTCCCAATCGAGGCGGTCTTTCACATGGGCGCCTGCACCGACACAACCCAGACCGACGCATCATATCTTATCAGGAACAATTACGAATATACGAAACTGTTAGCCAAGTGGGCAACCGAAAGGAAAATTCGCTTCATCTATGCATCCAGCGCAGCTACTTACGGTGATGGCTCAGCCGGCTTCAGCGACAATGAAGACAAAATCAACGAGCTAAGGCCATTGAATATGTACGGCTTCTCAAAACAGCTTTTCGACCTCTGGGCGAGGAGAAAGGGCCTGCTTAAAAAAATCGTCGGTCTCAAATACTTCAACATCTTCGGCCCGAACGAATACCACAAGGCCGACATGCGAAGTTTCATCTTAAAGGCCTTCGAGCAGATAAATTCTTCCGGCAAGGTCCGTCTGTTCAAATCACTTAATCCCAAATATGCCGACGGCGAATACCTGCGCGACTTCACCTACATCAATGACGCCGTCAATATGACCCTCTTCTTTTTCGACAACCCGAAGGTCAATGGCCTGTTTAATATCGGCACCGGCCAGGCCCGCACCTGGAACGACATGGTAAAAACCGTTTTTACAGCTATGAATAAACCCGTCAACATCGAATACATCGATATGCCCGATTCGATTCGCGACCAGTACCAGTATTTCACACAAGCTGACATGTCCAAACTCCGCAACGCCGGCTACAAAACAAAAACCACTCCCCTCGAAGACGCAATAACTGACTACGTCAAAAACTATCTCCAAAAAAATGAATATCTATCCAGTACTTAGTCATTTTGATTCCTCAATCTGAGGTTCTTATGCCGTTCACACCATATCATTTTGGACCGAGCGCCTGCATCGCTCTGCCGTTAAACAAATACATAGACATCCCCGTATTTAT
>CAZUTR010000164.1:0-6113 GCA_964623545.1 uncultured Pirellulales bacterium
AACCATCATCGGTAATCTCAATATAGCTTCCATCAGCATTAAGGCTAAGTGCCTGTCCAAAATCTATACCACCATATACTGGGCCAGTGCCAAAATCGACTTCACCAACTATGCTACCATGATTGTTGCCGGCGCTGTCATTGGCATTGCCTTCGAACTCGTAGTGCGATACCACAACTGCATTGGTTATATTTGTGAAAACTCCCAATACCAGAACAAGGCAAATTAATCGAAGTGTACTTCTATACATCTCTCATCACCTCCAACAATTCTAAATGTTTATATTGCCACTTCGTTCAGATTGCTTGCTGCGAATCAGGCCTAAAGCAACCAATCCAAATCACGATATTCTTCCAGCTATAATCAAGTACAATAAGTTCCTCCTATTTGAATATTAACTCCGCCCCCGTCCCGTGCGGGCAGGACTTTCGATACAGTCCTTACTTATGGGAAAACTTTGCTGAATGCAATAGTTTCCCTCCTCAAACATCCGATAAAATCATAAAAGCAGTTTACCATATAGTTAAGGTAGATGTCAAGAAAAATAGAGGGGTAATCGGATGGATTAGTACCAGAATAGAGCCTAAGTGAAGTTTTTACAGTGGGTTAGTGGATTAGAACAAGCCCTTCATTTCACCTTGCATAAAGTATATACGTACTTTCCGCTTGCCGTTCTGCTTATATTGTCGACAAATTCAAAGTCCACTGCACAAGAGTCACCCATCAGCAGTTTAATCTTGCCTGTAATATCATCAATATCTCCCTGTGGCGGCACGGCTCCGGCATTAAGCTGTACCTTGATAAGAATATGGTCAATCTCATCCTGTATCACCTGAAATACCTTTATCCAGTCTCTGAAGAAAAGGGCTTGTACTATAAAATGCGAATGAGCGAGGGAACCATCTGCCTTTTTGAAATATCCCAGAGTTCTGCCTAAGACCTTTTCGAGCAGGAATGTATTTCTCCCGCACTTGCATTCGTATCCTCCTCCGACAGCAACATCTCCAATATCATACCTTATCAATGGCATCGAATAATTATGCAGAGTTGTTGCGACTATTCTTCCCTCTTTGTCCTCAACATGCTGGCCCTTATCGTCCAGTATTTCAAGATAGTTCCACCAGGGAAAAGTGTGCAGCCCTTTTTGCTCTCTACATTGACAGGCAGCTACGCCGATTTCTCTGGAGCCGTATTGATTGTAAACTTTACATTGCATCCCTGACTCTATTTTTTGCTTAACCTCTTCGGTTAAGGGGCCAATTGTGGACACTACAATTTTGGGTGGGTGAAATTGTGTTTCATGTTTTGACAAATATTCGGCCAGCTCCAAAGCAGATTCCATATAGCTCCAGTAGCCGACAGGTTTAAAACGATTGTTCAACTTTATAAGTTCGTTAATCTCTTTACGGCCAAGACGGTACGAGTTGAAAAATCTCCTGTTGTAGAGTAAATTTATGATTCTGTCTTTGCCGGTCAAATTACCTTCTATAATATCTCTGTCGGAACCCCAGAATTTTATCTCCGGCTCACCCGGTTCTTTTCCGAGCACTATGTTGAAATAAAGCTTAGTAGCTATATTCCACTGGTCGTATTCCTTGTCCTGTATGAATCGGACGGGCTCACCCGTACTACCTCCGGAAGTATTATCGTATGGGCCTCTACTTTTGTAATCCTTTGAATATAGATTCCTGCCCTCTGCCCGAATGATTTGTTTTGTCAGTAATGGGATTTTTTGGAAGTTCTCAAGCTTAACCTTGCCACCAACTATTACGCCGCAGTCTTCGAATATTCTGTGGTAATAAGGAACATTGCTATAGGCATGAAGAAGAAGCTTTTCTAATTTCTTGTTTATGAGTTCTTTAATCTCCTGTCGGCTTAGCTTCTCATATTTTTTAATCTGTTTTAGGTATTTCGGAATTTTGTTACCGGATGCGTAAAGCAAACAATATATTATTGGTTTTCTCAAGTTCATTTTCAGCTTCCTCCAGTAGAGCTAAGGACATTTCTGTAGCAATCTAAATACTGCATAGCAGTACTTTTCCAGCTAAACTTTTCTGCCTGGGCTCTTGCTGCTGTTGACATTCGCATATAAAGTTGTTTGTCATCAGCTAACTTCTTTATCGCCTGGGCTATTTTTTCAATGCTCGGTTCGTCAATTACGATTCCATTGTCTTTTATTAACTCGTCAACACCCTCGCAACGTGTGGTAATAATGGGCAGTCCCGACGCCATTGCCTCAAGCATAGCATTACTCATACCTTCGTGGGCGCTGCTCATAATAAATATATCGTTGTCGCGGTAAAGCTGTGGCATTTTCTCCGCAGGTATCCTTCCTAAAAAATTGATACTGTCAGCAGTTCTTAACTCGTTAGCAAGTTTTCGAAGCTGTTCGGTAAGGTTTCCCTCTCCTGCAATGTTGAGCCGAACGTCAACACCAATTTTTACTGCTTGGGCAACCGCTTCGATTAATAAATCGATTCTTTTTCTGCTGATAAGTCTGCACGCTGTAAGTGCTTTTAAAGGTTTTCGTTGTGAATGTGTTTGTTGTGGATGAAACCTCTTGGTGTCAATACCATTCGGTATTACTTTGATATCCATCTCCGGCATAAACTCAAGTGCGAGCTTTCGCAAACCACTACTGTTTGCGACCAGCGTCGATGCAGAAGACCAGATTCTGCGGAAAAGAGGCGACAATAGTTTATAATCCAAACCCAAACGGATATTGTACCCAGGGACATCCGAGCCACGAAGCGAAATTATATAGGGTATTTTAACGGCAGTTTTGTAACATAACCAGCCGGTTGGAAAACCAAAAAAAGCATGTATCAGGTCATAACTGTTAGTTCGAAGCAACTGTCGATAATGAAACCGGGCCTTAATCAGCCACTCGATAACCTCGACCTTACGCCAGAAGTGAAGGTTTTTCTTGTGAACACCGACCTTGTAAATCGTAATGTTATCCGATAGAGTTTCTTTGCTGAAACCTGGATTCGGAGCAGATGTCAGGACATCAATCCTTAAATCCTCCCGGCTCCTGTATTCATCGAGCATATAAAGATGCGCTTTTCCCGCTCCGCCACCAATGGGCGGGAATTCATAGTTGAGCATTAGTATTTTTATTTTTTTAACCATCTCATGATTGCCGCAGTATTATTCCACGTTTTAGTTATTAAAGCGAAAGAGGGTTACTGCTTGATTGGCAAAGGAAGTATCTTGATTCGGGTCCTCTCCAAATAAGCGCAGGTCCAGTCCTAAGAAACTCGGTTTGCTGCGAAATTCTTTGACAAGCGCTAGATTTGGTCCTCCCCCATTATTCATCTCGGCATAAAGTATTAGTTCTGTCATGGTAGGAGGTTTTGCTGGGAACCACTCGCTCGGTATAATTTTTCGAGTCGGCGGATGTTTCTTAAAGGTTCTCATTCGTCTATTAGGAGTTATGATATATTGTGTTTTTCCCGGCTCAGCCTTACGAGGATAAAGTTCGAATAACCATGGTGCAATTGTTTTGCCGGGTGCCATCCATGTATAAGTGCGTGGGGCCCAGGTTATGCCACTGCCGATTGGGACATTTGCTTTAATCCAATTGGCGCAATCGATCCTCGCATCAGGTTTCCAAAAGGGACTGGTGTTGATGCAGGTATATAATATCGCCAGAATCGTCAGGCTTATGTATACGATGGTCCCGGTGATTCTAAGCCATTTTTTTTGACCTGTCCATATATAATCAAACATTGTTGCAATCAATAGCAGCATAAGAATAAACGGTACGAGATGATGTCGAGTAATGATAACAACGTTTCTGATGATTACGAAAAGCCATAACAACATAACTGTAAGCAGGAATACTCGCTGCTTTGATGGTTTTATAATGGTGAATATCATGGCGGCGAGGCCGGTGTATGCTAAATAAATGTTTCCACAGCCTTCCATGATACTGGAGCTCTTAGCCAGTCTTTTATTCCAACCAGACTGCTCTTGTTGTACACTGCCGTAATGTCCGGTTTTATGATGTTTCATCTCATATTTAAAACCATCTATAACTTTCTGGGGCACGAGCTGCAAATCTGGCAGCGAAGCCAGAAAGCTCAAGGCAGATATGCCAGCAATAATTCCAACACGCTGGAGGTTAATTTTTGTAAATCGTTGCCAGAGACCGAGCTTTCTTTGTGACCAGAGACTTAAACAGAAAGCAACGGTAATTGGAATAGCCGCCAAGAGAATAGTCCATTTAATAGCAATTCCCCAGCCGCATAATAGACCTACTATGCAGCATCTTCCGGCCTTCAAAGAGCAGCCGTTCTGATTATTCGCAACTTCAAACAGGTCGAAACTGAGCCACATGACAGTTAAAATTATCAGTGAAGTGATGCTGTCGAGTGTGCCGTAATGGCTTGATAGAACTGGTTGGTTAGCCACGGCAACCAGCACAGAGGCTAACAGTGCTGCCCGGATAGAGACGAGTTTTTTCAGCAACACAAAGGCAATAATCACAGTCGCTGTAGCCGTCAGCGCACTAAGAACTCTTAGAAATATTAGTATGCTGTTATAGCTGTAAGGTCCGAACAAGCCTTTCAGCGCGTAGAGAGAGTATCCTACAGGTCGAATAAAGCCGCAACCCGACCATTTGTAATGGTGTATAAACCCTGCTTCAGCATTATTGGCCAATTTAGTTATTGGTTGAGCCAGAACCCATTCGTCGGCATGGTAGTCAATCGGTTCAGTGCGCCAGATGCCGGCCAAGCGTAGGAAAAGGGCACACATAAATATGAAGGACAGGTAGACCCATATCGGTATACGAGATTCTCTTTTGCTGTGGGAGTTGCTGCTTATCATTCTGTTTTTCATTACCTGGTTTGCTCTTTTGTTATTTTAACATACCTAGGGTTCGCAGTGTTAAAAGTTATACATTTTTTTTGGGCTATAACATAGAGGTTTGTCTGCAATACAAGGGGCAATATGCGAAAATTTATGTATTTAAAAATGTAGCTCACGGGACCGAATGTTTTTTTTAACTTATTTAGGACGAATTCAGTTACAGTGTTCATTTTGATAAATCGTGCTTCAAATCCATGTTTGGCTAATCGTCGTCTTAATTGCCGCGGTGTGTGTAACGATGGATGTGCCTGCTGGCGCTTGAAGGTTTTCTTTGACAACATAAAAAAAATTGTATTGCTGTATTTATTTGGCGTCTGAAACAAATAATAGCCCCCTGGCCGAAGAACGCGAGATACCTCACTCAGATGCATGTCTGTCTCCGCAATATGCTCAAACAAATCGAAGCTAAGAACAATGTCAAATGTATTATCCGCACAAGTCAATTTCTGCCCCGCCTCGACTTGTAATTTGATGCCTGTATACTTCTGTCTGCCGTATTCAACAGCCTGACTTGAAATGTCGCCGCCGATTACGTCGTAACCTTTTTCCGACAGTTTCTGGACTATCGTCCCAATGCCACAGCCGATCTCCAATATTTTGCTGTCCGCTTTTAGCAATTTGGTCTCATCCAAAAAATCCATGTTTATCTGCAGATTACCCATTTGTTCCTTACCTGTTTTAAGTGCTCCACGCCAGTTTTTATTAGAACGCTCTTGTTGTCTTCTCAGATTATCATCCAATAGCATTTTCGTTCCTTTTGTTAATGAGTTGCTCTTTTTTGTATTTATTTGAGTTCGAACAGGACATGTGTACCAAACATCTGAACGATTTTGTAGTTTTTCATAACAAATTCTCTAAATGGCTTCAGCGTTTGATACCTTAGTGCCTCGTCTTCTCCAAATTCCTCTCGCAGTATATTACTCCACCAGGTGTCATACGCTGCACTTTCGGCTTGCGACTGTAGAAAATGCGTTTCTTTTGCATTCATAAAACCTTTTGGTGCTATCGGCCAGAGTTCGTAGGGCGGTCTCTCCAGCGGTATATGCCGCTTGCGCGAATCAACAATGAATTTCGGAGGCTCCTGCTCAAAAGCGGTTAACAGCTCTTCGACTAATTTTTCTAATTTATCTGGTGTCGGCCGAGGTAACATACAAGCTCTTGAAGCAGAGCTGAATCTTTGTGCTTTAACATATATGCCGGGATACCATCCCCAAACATAAATTTTATCTGTCGGCTCG
>CAZUTR010000165.1:0-6062 GCA_964623545.1 uncultured Pirellulales bacterium
AAAAACTGCAATTGTACATATCCGGGCTGCAGCAAAAAAGGTATGTGTTGTGAATGTCTGAGTTATCACTTGTCGAGCAGGGAGCTTCCCGCCTGCTGTTTTCCAGACGATATAGAGAAGACCTACGACCGCAGCTTTAAGGCGTTCGCCAAGGCCTGGAGATTGTAAGACTTTTTGTCTCGAGTCTGAGATAGTAAATCCATTACACAATAATCATATAGCGTAAAAAAGGCCGAGCTGTTTTGGCTCGGCTTTTTTAGATATTGTGGTAGTGGCTGGATTTAATTGTCTTTCAGGAGTTCATCAGGCCAGGATTTACTGAGTATCTGCTTGAGGTTGCCTTCGCGGTCGAGAACGACAATTTCTTTTCTGCGGTTCGGGGTGTTGGGGTCGGTGGAGAGGTAGTGACTTTTTTCGGACACGGGGCAGGATATCTGAGTGTTGGTCTTCCAGGCGGGGGCGAGTTTGGGGTTGTCGCCGCCGTAGCCCTCGGCTTCCGGAATAAGAATATTCATTGACCTTTCACCTAACTTGTATAGAGCCAGGGTATTTTTTTCTGCAGGTAACAGTACTTTTGTCCCATCAGGGGAAAGTTCGAAGAGCGGCACGCGAACATTGGTAAATTCGGCGACACTGGAGGGCAGCACATCTGCTACTGTCCCTGTTAGTGGGTCATAACAGAACAGTGAATAGTAGTCTTCAACGATTTTACCTGATGGCATTGACATAGCGCCGCTTGAAAAGAATATGCGGTTTTCCAATCCATAACGAACTTTCATCCATCCGACGAAGGTGGCGCCGGCAAGTTCTTTTGTGTCACCTTTACAGGTGTATGTTGCGATAAAAGGTGGTTCTTCGGGGCTCGTGGGCTCGGCCCTAAGGTTGCCTTGAGCGTCGACGAGAATAGTTTCCTTAAGCGTGGCAGGCGTAAAGCTACTTCCTGAAACTGTGGACTCAGCCTGCAAATAAGCAATAGCGCGGTTATCGGCTCGCCAATCGAATCCTGCTTCAACAGTCGAAGCGAGATGCATGGCATTAATACCTTGGAGCGGTGCAGCAACAAACAAATCATAAGTGTTAGAATCTTGGCCATCAGGAATGTTGACAAGATAAGCAATGAGCTTTGCATCCGAGGAGAGCTTTGTTTGCCATATCTTCAATATACTCGTTGTTACAACTGTCTTTTTATCCAAGTCATGACGAGGGGCAGTTATAATTCTGAAATAAGTAATTTTAGCGGTCTTGCCTTTGTCAATTACGTCTGTGCCTAATTTCTTTACAAGCTGGTTGTCGGCATTTTCGCATAAGTAACGGATGGCCCAGCTCCGTATGTGTTCGTCTTCAAAGCCATAAGTTTGTTCGACTTCGTTGGAAGATTTGTACACAAACTCCAATAATGTTGGGAATTTGCCATTGGATAAGCCGTGCCGTAAGCATTTTTCCTTCATTTTTTTAGCAATATTTTCTAATACCTTGATTTGGCATGCAGGCAGCAGCTTTATTGCCTGAGACAAGCTTTCGCACTCAACTTCCTCTGCGTAGGTGATTAAATTGCCGTCACTGGATATGCACGGCCAGGGTTGAATATTGTCTTTTGCGATCTGAGTTAGTTCGCCGGATTGGCCGTTGACGAGATACAATGCACCTTCGACGCCTAATATCCCGATGGAGCCATCAGCCGACCACTGTAGTGAGTCTTCCGGGATGCAGCCGAATATGAGCATGACAGCGGCGTAGAAGGCGATGAGCAAAATTGTAATAAGATTTTTCTTAGTCATAATATTTTTCCTTAAGATATTGTTTGTATGAGTCAATAAGAGCGGTTTTAGTTGTCCGGCGTTGTCGATAAGGTCTGGGCTTCATTGCTGCAAGGGCTTTTTGGCGCCAAAAGCCGTCTTTTGTTTGGCGGTCGGGCGAAAATGTGAGTGCCACTACTTGGTAGTTAGGGACATTAAGTGTCTTTTGTTCTGAGCTGGTTGGTATTGCCCATCGGCCGATGGTCAGGCCGATGGAGAAAACGATGAAAACCGCTGCGGCAACTGCAATCGGCCTAAAGCCAGTGCCAAGCGCGAGGCGCGGAGTCGGTTGAGCTCTCAGGAATCTTAGGGCAGCAGTGAAACTTTCAGAGGTTTGTTCGGCGATGTTGGCTATATCCGGCGGGATATTTTGGCCACTTAGTTTGTTCAGGATTTCTTCAATATTTTCGCTGTTCATATTACTGTACCTCTGTATTTAATTTTGCCAGACTATTTTTTAACTTTGCCAGTGCCTTTGAGACATGCGACCTTGCGCCGGCTGGACTGCAGTTCAGTTTGTCGGCGATGCTTTCGTAACTTTGCTGCTGTAGGTATCGCATAGTTATTGCTTTGGCCTGTCCGACAGGCAGTTGCGATATAGTTAATCTTATTTTCCCAGCCAATTCAGTCTCACTTACAGACTCAGATGGATTCTTCCTAGCACTGACTTGAGCTTCGCTGATTTGACCGTCTCTGCCGATTCGGTTTCTCCAGGCTCTGGAATTAGCAGAAAGCGCAATTCTGTAGATGTAAGCACCTGCCTTTTTGCCGCTGAGCTTTTCGGTGTGTCGCCACATCTCCAACAGAGAATATTGCAGGGCTTCGGTGAAAAGTTCTTTATCGCCGGTCAGTTTCCAGAGGATCGATGTCAGCAATGCAGTATGCTCGACTCGTAATTTTTCAAATAGCTCCAAACGTTTGGAATGTTTCATCGATGAACTCTAATATTCGGTAAACATTGAACGCTTTTAATTTTCATATAATAATAACCGGCTGGAGTTGATTTTGTGTAAAGATTTCTTTTTGAGAAAGGAGGATGAGCAGCCTAACTGAGTTAGCGATTGGATTGTTGGTTTGTTAATGCGGTGTTTAGCTGGATTCTGGCTTTTTCGAAATCAGGGTCGATTTCAAGAGCTCGGCGATATGATTGAATTGCTTGGTCTGTTTTTCCCTGTTTTTGGAGCAGGGCTCCGAGATTAAAGTGCATTTCCACATCATCCGGGCGGACTTCGAGAACAATTTTGAAATGCTCTATTGCCTCATCTATTTTTCCGATGTCGGCCAAGACCATGCCCAAACGGCCGTGAGTGATTATGTGATTTGGCTGAATCTGCAGTGCCCTGCGATAATAATCTATGGCTTGGTCGTAATATTTTAATTCTGCCGATGTTACGCCAAGGCCGTGAAGGGTATCAACATCATTAGGTGTTATTTCGAGCGCCTTGTTGTAATACAGGAGTGCTTCTTCGAAGCGTTGTTTTTTTCTTAAGGTATTAGCTAAGTTGTAATTTGCCTTTGCAAAGACCTCAGCCTTCTTCCTGTTTGCTCTATTGTTTTTTGTAAGCTCTATTGCTTTTTGAAAGCACGCGATTGCTTCTTTGTCATTGCCTTTATCCAGCATTGCGAGTCCGAGCTGATTATAGGCCTGAGGTAAGTTGGGCCTTATTTGAAGTGCCTTGTAGTAGAGCTTAATGGCTTCGTCCACCTGACCATCATGCCTGAGAATATTGGCATAGTTGGTGAGTATAATGTGGTTGTCCTCAGTGACATCGATTGTGTGCTTCAGGAGTGTGGAGCTGTCTTGCCAGTGGTGTAGTTGTACAAGAGAACACAAGGATAGTGCGAACAGCATAATAGCAACCGAAAAAGCCAGTAGAGGTTTTAGGCGCTGATATCTTAGAATAACCTCACGGACGGTCCAAGCTAAGATGACAAACAAACCTGTCAGCGGAACGTAAGTGTATCTGTCGGCCATGGCTTGTGCACCGACCTGCACGATACCGATTACAGGGATAAGGGTTCCCATATACCATAACCATCCGACCGCAAGGAATTTCAAACGGCGAGCCAAGTAAATACAAAGAACAGTTATTAATACAAGCAGCAGCGCTGAAAATAAAATCTTTGTCAGCGGCAGTTGTGAAACCGGGTGCGGATAGAGTACAGCTAATCGGCTGGGCCAGAACATTTTTTCAATATAAGCGGTGTAAGATATAATAGCGTTGGCGAGCCGAGTTTTCAAACTGAGTGATTCGGCAGATACAACTGAGCCACCTGCTCGTTGAGCGAGAAAAGTCAGAATGCCTGATGCCAGAGAAAGAATAAAAAAAGGCACTTTCTCAAGAATCAAAGCTGAAATCTTTTTTGCAGGAGCTTTACCTTTAGAAGATTGATTTTGTAAATCATTGTTTTCGGCTTTACTTTCGATTCTGATTCGCTCAAGAGGCCAGTAGTCCAACAAAAGCAAAACGAAGGGCAGTGTGACGAGCATCGGTTTTGCCATAAGGCCGAGGGCGAAGAGTAAAAGCGTCGTTATGTACCGTGTGGTATTAGGTTTTTCTGTATAGAGCGCATAAGCCAACATCGTAAGCATCCAGAAAAAGGTGCTTAGCACATCTTTTCGCTCGGCAAGCCACGCAACCGACTCGACGTGCAAAGGATGTATCGCGAAGAGAGTAGCTACAAAGGCGCTGGCCCATAAGGCCTTTGTCATTCGGTGCAAGACAATGAACAACAATAATGTATTCGCTATGTGAAAATATACATTGACCATATGATGCTGGCTGAAGTCCTTACCAAAGAACTGACAATCCATCATATGTGAGAGCCATGTTAGAGGATGCCAATTACTGGCGTAGCCGATATTGAAGGCCCATTGGATGTTTTGCCAGTTCAGGCCACTGTTGACATGGGGGTTATTTACGACGTATTCAATGTCGTCATAATAGATGAAGGAGTGATTGTGTGCCGGCCAGTAGAGGAGAAAGGTCCATAGAATTAAAAAAAGACATGTAAAGATATACCAATACTTGTGGTGAGATTTAATCATCTTAAAAAAGTAAAAGACAAAGTTTTAGAAACAAGTCCGAGCGTTTACAATTCAAATTGTTTTCCGGTAAGTTTTTCGTAGGCTTCGATGTACTTTTTGCTGGTTTTTTCAGCTATGTTATCCGGTAGTTCGACACCGGGGCCGGACTTGTCGAAATTAATGCTCTCAAGATAGTTACGGACAAACTGTTTGTCGAAGCTTTCCTGGTCTCTGCCGGGCTGATATTTATCGGCTGGCCAAAATCTCGAGGAGTCAGGTGTTAAAACCTCATCAATCAGAATAATCCTACCGTCGTAAACACCCCATTCGAACTTGGTGTCTGCCAGAATTAAACCTTTGCTTTCGGCATATTCGCCGGCCTCTTCAAAAATCTGTATGCTATTTTCGTGGACGTATTCCGCTCGTTCGGCACCGAGGATTTCAACGCATTTTTCAAAACTGATGTTCTCATCATGGGTTCCTCTCTCGGCTTTCGTAGCGGGGGTGAAAATCGGTTCGGGTAGTTTCTGGCACTGTTTTAATCCTGTGGGCAGTTCGGTGTCGCAGATGGTTTGTGAGGCTTGGTATTCTTTCCAGCCGGAGCCGGCCAGGTAACCTCGGACCACGCACTCTATCGGCAGCACTTCCACCTTCCTGACCAGCATACTGCGGCCCGACAGTTGTTCGGCATGATTGCAAAACGGTTCAGGAAAGTCAGCTATATCATCACTAATCAGATGATGTTCAACCTCTTCACTGAGGAAATCGAACCAGAACTTTGAAATCTTTGTCAGCACAATTCCCTTATACGGTATGCCGTTGGTCATAACGACATCAAAAGCGCTTATCCTGTCGGTCGCAACTATCAGCAGCTTGTCGCCCAGGTCGTATATATCTCGAACCTTGCCGCGATTCGGCTCAAGGCCTGCTATATTCGTTTGTAGTAGTGTTTCCATAACACATCCTTCCTTTCACTTTGCATAACTTTAAGCTTTATTATGCTAAGCTCAACAGCGAGTTTCGTCAAGCCAATGGGCTATTAATAAGACTAATAATTGACATTATCCATCCTGGCGCAATCTGGAGTCAACGTACTCGAAGACCGCCTCTTTGACTTTCTCAATGTCCTGGGTTCTCGGCAGAAAATCTATGAGCATTTCCAGAAACCTGCGTTTTTTTATCCTTTTGAGAGTAGCGGTGAAGTTCACATCGTAGACCCAGCCCAACTGAAGGATTTT